>NZ_BCPS01000040.1:0-51030 GCF_016586185.1 Paenibacillus sp. EPM92 | reverse complement strand
CCGAGCCGCAGCGAGCGCCGGTTGCGCCAGGCAAGGTGACGGCGCCGGCGGTGGCAACCTCGGAGCCGGGTTCCGGCTCCGGCAGCAGCGGCTTCGCCGCCCCGGCGAAGCCGCGCGAGCCCGCGATGGCGGAGCCCGCGGCTGCCGATGTGTCGGCGCAGGCCCAGCCGCTCTACAAAGATAATTGCCTCGCCTGCCACGGCGATCAATTGCAAGGAAACGTCGGCCCCAGCCTGTCGAAGGTCGGCGGACGGAAATCGAAAGCGCAGCTCGTGGAACAGATTCGAGAAGGCAGCAGCGATATGCCCGGCTTCAAGGAAACCTTAAGCGAAGAAGAAGTGGAAACGTTGGCCGCTTGGCTGACCGTGAAGAAATAAGTGAAGAAATAAGCGACTATACTTAAGAACTTGTACGACTGAACACTGATGCAGGAAAGGAAGTCGTTCGTCCTTGGGATTCATCTCTATTCTTAGTTTCGCGCATAAATTAATGGAAGAACGCGTACAGGCCGGCGAAACGGTCATCGATGCCACCGCCGGCAACGGCGTGGACACGGTGTTTCTGGCCAAGCAAGTCGGCACGGGGGGCATCGTGTACGCCTTCGATATTCAAGAAACAGCGATCGCATGCACCGCGGCACGCTGCGCGCAAGAAGTGCCGGGGCACCGGGTGGAGCTCGTTCTCCGCAGCCATGCGGAGCTGGCCGATGCCATTCCCGTAGAGCACCACGGACGGATCGCCGCCGTGGCGTTCAACCTCGGCTATTTGCCGGGACACGATCACGGCACCGTCACGCTGCCCGACTCCACGCTTGCCGCGCTGCAGGCTGCGGCCGGACTGCTGCGCCGCGGCGGCATCATCACGATCGTGCTGTACACGGGGCACCCGGGCGGACCGGAAGAAGCCGAAGCCGTGGAAGCTTGGGCGGCCGCCCTGCCGCAAGCGGACTACCAGGTGCTCACCTACCGATTCCTGAACCAACGCAACCGCCCGCCTTATGTCATCGCTATTGAAAAAAGATAGTGTTGTATACCCGAAACATCCCCTTTAGATCCAAAAGCGGGATGCTTTCTTTGTATAGACGGTCTCTCGCGCTATAGCGCATTCCCGCTTGAATTGATATAATTTTCAAGAAGTGAGAGGATTCAAGAGACACGAAAGTAGGGAGCGCGCAAAACCATGAAACCATACCCGTTGAAATGCAATCCGGAGTTTAAAGACAGAGTGTGGGGCGGGCGAGCCTTGGAGCAATTCGGCTTAGCGCTGCCCGAAGGTCCTATCGGCGAAGGCTGGATGATCGGCGATCACCCGAACGGCACGACAACGGTCGCGAACGGCGAGCTGGCCGGGCTCGGACTGGATCGAATTCGCGAGTTATACGGGAAAACGCTGTTCGGGAGCAAAGGCTTCTCCGAGAAAAACGGCCGCTTCCCGCTGCTGATCAAGCTGCTGGATTGTCAGGACGACTTGTCGGTGCAGGTTCATCCGAACGATCATTACGAGCGTCTGCCGCAAGGCGAACTCGGCAAAACCGAAATGTGGTACATCCTGGACGCCAAACCGGGCGCCAAAATCATATACGGCTTACAAGAAGGCGTCACCCGCGAACAGTTGGCGGCAGCGATTGCAGACAACCGGATCATGGACTGCCTCCATGAAATTTCCGTCGAAGCCGGGGACAGCTTCTACATTCCGGCCGGTACGGTGCACGCTCTCGGCGCCGGCGTACTGGTCGCGGAAATTCAGCAAAACTCCGACAGCACCTACCGGCTGTACGATTACGACCGGCTCGGATTGGACGGCAAGCCGCGAGAGCTGCATATTGAAGATTCGTTGAACGTTATCGCCTATGAAGGATCCGGCGCGACTTATATGAAGACGGAGCTGAGCGGACCGCAGCAATGGCTAACCCTCGTCCAATCCCCTTTCTTCATCACCGAAAAAGGCCGAGTCGAAGGCGAATGGAGCCTGCAAACCGTGCCGGACAGCTTCGTCATCCATATCGTCTGCGAAGGAACGGGCGCAATCCGCTGGGCAGACGGCGAACTCGCCGTGAAAGCCGGCGAATGCTTCTTGCTTCCGGCGAACTTGGGCGACTACGCACTCGCGGGCAGCATGACCGTGCTGCGCAGCTATTTGCCTTAAATTCAACCGTTCGGCTATGTGGGCCGGACGGTTTTTTTGTACCCTTGCGCCTTTACCGCCGTCGTTTCGCTGTTATCCGTTTGAGCGCATGAAAACCCAAAAAAGCGCCCCTGACAGGGCGCCTCTTGGCCTCTTGCGAACTTGCCGGTTAAGCCCCGGCCGGCTCCAGCGACAGCGTGAACGGCTGCGGCTTGAGCGACGCGTCCGGGGGAAAATAGACGATCAGCAGCTGATCGCTCGACCGGTCCAGCACGCCCTCTTGCAAATATCGGTCGAGGCGGAACGGCAGCACTTCAATCATGACGTGCTTGTGCAGCTCCTTCTCCCCGATTCCAAGCGCGGCGAATCGTGACGATACGGCTTCGGGACGCTCGGCGAGCGCCCGCAGATATTCCGCCTGCGCGGCTTTATCGAGCGAGAAATCCCACCAGATTTTTCGCGGCTTGTACTTGTGGTTCAGGAAATAATCGAGCTTCATCAGACCCTCGATCACCTCGAGTCCCTCCGTCCCCCGATGCTTCAGAAATGCATGCAGCCGGGTGAATAAATCCTCGAGCTGGTGGCCGATTTTTTGCCAGCCCCGCTCCTCCCAATAATCCCCGAACTCCTGGAAAAAATCGAAGGCGGACGTAAATTCCCGCTTAATCAAATAGTTCACCGTGTGATCCATCCGGTGAGCGTTCCAGTACTTCTCCAGCACGTCCTCCACCCGCTTGATCCGCACCAGGTCGGAGAACGGCAGGATGTTGTTGCCGAGAATTTCATACGGTGCGTGATCCATGTATTTGTAGCCGTATTTGTCGGCATCATGCCGCATCCCGGTGCCGCGCAGCATTTTCAAGAAGCCGAGCTGCAGCTCTTCCGGCCCGAGGGCAAATACGTCGTTGAATGTTTTGCGGAACGAATCGTAATCTTCCTCAGGCAGCCCCGCGATCAAATCGAGATGCTGATCGATTTTGCCGCTCTCCTTCACCTTCGTGACCGTGCGGGTCAGCTTGCTGAAATTTTGCCGGCGCTTGACGAGGCTGTTCGTCAGGTCATTGGTGGACTGCACGCCGATCTCGAAGCGGAAGACGCCCGGCGGCGCATGCTCCGCCAAATAATCAAGCACCTCGGGACGCATGATGTCAGCCGTAATCTCGAACTGGAAGACGCAGCCCTGATGATTGTGAATAAGAAACTCGAACATGTCCATCGCATAGTCGCGTTTAATATTAAACGTGCGATCGACGAATTTGATCAGCTTCGCTCCGGATTCAATCAAGTAAAGCAAATCGCTCTTCGTCCGTTCCACGTCAAAATAACGCACGCCGACTTCGATCGACGACAAACAGAACTGGCAGCTGAACGGACAGCCCCGGCTCGTCTCGAAATATACGACACGGTTCGCCAAGCTCGGCACATCCTCAGCAAACCGATGCGGCGTCGGGATCTGGTCGAGCGCCAGCTTCGGCCGCGGCGCATTCAGGATGACGCGGTCTTCTTTGCGATAAGCGAGGCCAAATACGCTGTAGAACGCGCGGTCCCCTTGAAGCTCCGTCAATAGATGGTGGAAGGTTTCCTCGCCTTCGCCCATGACGATATAATCCACTTCCGGCAGCCGTTTCATCCAATACTCCGTATCGTAAGAAACCTCCGGACCCCCGAGCACGATGACGACCTCCGGCATAATTTTCTTCAGCATGCCGATGACGACAATCGTCTCCTCGATGTTCCAGATGTAACAGGAAAAGCCGATGACCGCCGGTTCGCGCCGATACAGGTCCGAGACAATGTTCATCGCGGGATCTTTAATCGTGTACTCGGCGATTTGGATGTCCGGGAAGTCCTGCTGGCTGAACGATTTCAAGTACCTCAGGGCTAGTGACGTATGGATATATTTGGCGTTTAATGTGGATAATACAATGCTTTTCATGATATATACAGAACCTCTTTATTCTCGCGGACGAGTGGTGTAAAGTATCCTTATTCTACACGGAAACACGTATGAACACAAAAAAAGAAAATGGAACCCTTCGTCCATTTTCCTTATTCATACAAGCCGCCTCCCGGCTGCATCCAATCCGTATTCGGAGTTACCGCATCGAGCATAAATGCATCCTGCCCGGTTTCGGTCCAAATATTCGCTTGCGACATCAGCTGCTCTTCCACCAGCTCCTTCTGCGTAACGAGCGCATCCACGTCTCCGCCGCTTTGCTCGATCGTGTGCTGGAGCCGGTTTCGTTCCTCAAGCCGTTTGGCCATTTGATATAAAATCATAGTTGTTCCAACGTCCTTCCCTTTGTGAATACTTACCTTTATCATACAGCGCGAACATTAAGACAAGATTAGACGAATATCAACGTTTCGTTAAAATCTCTTTTTTCAGGGTATGCGGTATGGCATCTTATCTTTTGCAGGTTCAACAAAAAACATGCAAAAATTCCTCCCTAAGGAACATACCTTTCACACCGCAACCCGCAAAAAAGCGCTGCACCCAAATACATAGGGCAGCAGCGCTTGCTCCATCATCTTGTTCAATAGGCGCGAGGCGCGCAAGAGCCTTTTATTTCTTTTTCAAATCCTCTATGGAATCAATATTCATATAAGAAGGAACGACAAGGCCGATTTTCGTACCGTTCAAATTCGGGCCCAAATCTTCGAATTTGCCTTGATACTTGTCATAGTAATCTTTATGGGTGGTCGGCAGCCAGGCAGCTACAATGGCGTCGGCATCGCCGCCCGCAATTCCGGCCCACATCGGTCCGGCCTCCACCTGCAGCATTTCGACCTTATAACCTAACTTGCTTTCGAGCACTTGTTTCACAACATTCGTGCTTGCAATCTCGGAATCCCACGCTACATACGCAAGCTTAAGCGTCTTCCCTTCTGCCTTTGGAATATCTTTTACCCACTCGTCTACCTTCGCACCGTTGTCTTTAATCCAATCAGCAGCCGCTTGCTCCGGTTTTTTCCCCTCTTGTATGGCTACCATGACTTTCGCCATATCGTCGGGCGACCACTCGAACCTGTCCAGCAAAGCGTGAGCGGACGGATGATCATCTTTTAACCCGTTTCTTGCAATCGTATGAATTTGCTCATCGCCCCCGTACACGCCTTTAGGATCTGCTAAATATTTCAGCTCGTATTTGGCGAATTTCCAATGCGGGGTCCATCCTGTCACGATGATCGGTTTTTTATCTTTGTAAGCTTTATCCAACGCTGCGGCCATCGCTGCACCGGAGCCCTCCACAAGCTTCCAATCCTTCAAATCGTATTCCTTCAAAGCTTTTTCCGTAGACTTCATGAGACCTGCGCCGGGATCAATGCCGATGATTTTGTAGTCCACCTGATCCCCTATAAACTCGGAGGAAGCGGTCGACGATTCCTTCCCGCATCCCGTCAGGGCAACGACACTCGAAATGCCAATAACCGCAAGCACCTTCATTAATTTGGATGGATTCGACATATTACCCTCTCCTTTTCTGCTTTCTTTTGACCAAATGCTGCGATAATCGATCCAGCAAAATAGCAAGAATAACAATACATAAACCCGCTTCAAAACCTTGTCCGGTTTTAATTTGGGTAACTGCGCGATACACATCCGCACCAATCCCCTGCGCTCCAATCATCGAGGAAATAACAACCATCGATAGAGCCAGCATAATCGTTTGGTTGATACCGGCCATGATGGAGGGAACCGCGAGCGGCAGCTGAATCTTAAACAGCTTTTGATTAGGCGTTGATCCGAATGCTTCCCCGGCTTCTATTAAATCGTGCGGCACTTGGCGTATGCCCAAATTCGTCAGCCGAATCGTAGGCGGGACAGCGAAAATAACCGAAGCGATAACCCCCGGCACTACACCAAGACCGAAAAAGGTTACGGCCGGAATCAAATAAACGAATGCCGGCATGGTCTGCATGAAATCCAATACAGGCGTCAGCAGATTCTGAATCTTGTTATCCCGGGCACACAGAATGCCCAAGGGCACACCGAGGATAATGGAAATCGTGGCGGAAGTCATAACCAGTGCCAACGTATCCATGGTATGTTCCCAATAACCCAAATTATCGATTAAGAAGAGACCCAGCAAAGTAAATACAGCAAGAGAAGTGCTGGCAAACCAGTAGGCGACAGCGGCTAGAATGACCACCATCAATAATGAGGGCGGAAGCAGGAAAAGGAAGGAAAAGAAATCAACGATGCCTTCAATAACCGTGGAGAAGATATCAAACAGAACAGATAATCTGTCCTCCAAACCGTTGACGATGCTTTCAATCCATTCATCCAGCGGCAGCTTAGGTATGGTCATTCGCGCTTACCTCCTTCGGCAAAGCGTGGCCTGCCAACGCCCCAAGAACAGCGCCGCGAACAATGACCCCCATAATCCGGCCCGCTTCATTCACCACGCCTACGGGGTATTTGGACGTTCCGCATATATCGAACAAATCGTTAAGCAAGACATCGGGCGCAACTGTAGGCGTGTCCCTGATGACGATATCCTCCAGGCTTTTGCCTTCGCGCACCGCTTCCGATGCATGCTCTGCGGTAATGACGCCCAGCAGCCTCTTGCTTCGGTCCACGACAAAAAGATTCGATATGCCGCTCTCTCGCATTAATTGCAAAGCAACCCTCGGCCCCCGGTCCAGGCCGATTGTCTCCGGTCTTCGCATCACATGGGATGCCGTAAGAACTTTGGACAAATCCACATCCTCGACAAACCGTTCCACGTATTCATTCGCGGGATTGATCATGATTTCTTCAGGTGAGCCGATTTGTACAACCGCCCCGTCCTTCATTAACGCTATACGATCACCGATACGAAGCGCTTCATCCAGATCATGTGTAATGAAAATAATCGTTTTTTTCATTTTTTCCTGTAAATCGAGCAGCTCATCCTGCATGTCTTTACGAATGAGCGGATCAAGCGCACTGAATGCTTCATCCATTAGCAAAATATCCGGATCATTAGCCAAAGCTCTGGCAAGACCGACACGCTGCTGCATACCGCCGCTCAACTGATCCGGATAGCTATTGGCCCATGACTGGAGTCCAACCAGCTGCAAAGCTTCCGAGGCCTTTTTTTGTCGTTCCGTTTTCTCTATCCCCTGAACCTCTAATCCAAACTCTACATTTTCAAGTACAGTCCGGTGCGGAAACAGCGCGAACTTCTGAAAAACCATGCTTATTTGATTTCGCCTAACCTGTCTAAGCTGTTCTTGATTCATCTTCATGATATCTTTGCCTTGAATAAGGATACGGCCTTGTGTCGGTTCGATAAGCCGATTCAACAACCGGACTAACGTTGATTTACCGCTTCCCGACAATCCCATAATGACGAAGATTTCGCCCGGTTGGACGGAGAAATGAACCCGATTTACGCCTACCGTATGCCGCGTTTCTTTGTATATTTTTTCTTTGCTCCAACCCTGATCGAGATACGTCAATACGCTTTGCGGATCGTTTCCAAACACTTTAGTCAGGTCTGTAACTTCAATGATAGCCAAGGTGACACCCCCATTCCAATTCATTTCCAGTTCTGTACCAAGTCTAATGCAAAAATAAAGCCAGTGTCAACCGTTATATTCGTTTATATAGTTTGTTCTGTAAAAACTGTACAAATAGTTTCCTCCGAGTTCCTCCCTTTTCCTCCCGTATCCTTTTCAATCCCATCCTTTACTTTGTAATCATTGTTTCTTACAATAAGGCTACAATCAGAGTCAGCATTCAGCTTGGATGGACACCGACAGAGGAGTGGGTGAAGTGATTAACGAATTGACTGGCATCTCTGCAGCGCATGAACAGTCGATTCAAAAAGCGCGCAAACGCATTATTGAATCAATCGGCAAAAATATGGATTTATACGGAATTACTCTTTCTACCGGATTACTCTACGGGTTAATGTTTTTTCAGAATAAACCGATGACCCTCGACGAAATGGGAGAGGCCATGGAAATGAGCAAAACCAGCATGAGTACAGGAATTCGCACGCTGGTCGATCTCAATATGGTCAATAAAGTTTGGGAAAAAGGCTCGCGGAAAGACCAGTATGAAGTGGAAAGAGACTGGCATCAAACCTTTGCCGACTTTTTCGTTATTAAATGGCGCAAAGCTGTGGAACTGAATCTTCTTGCTCTCCGAAAGTCGCTTTCGGAATTAAACGAGCTGTCGGCCAAACATCCGGAGGAAGAGGTTTTGCAGGACTATCTCCGATCGGATATCGAGAAAATCAATCAAGCCATCGCTTATTATCTGTGGCTCGACCGTCTGATCGACACGATGGAATCGGGGGATATTTACCAATTGGTTCCTAAGGAACACGTTCCGGATAAACACATGTAATTAAAGAAAAAAAGCGTTGCTCCCTATCCAAAGGAGCAGCGCTTTTTTGTATTTGACTTGCAAGCACTCACCAGCATAAGCCCAGTTCAATACTGAAGCAGACTTGAGCATTCCGGGGGAGTAAGGTCACATGGATGCCAGTCGGATTATAACGTACTTTAAAGGGAGCATGTACCCCAACAGACTGAATTAACGCACGGACCTTGTCCGTTTGGCTTGCTTGACTTGCATCCATTACTTTCTTGGCGAATCCCTCTTGATATACAATGGCATGCAGCAAGGCATGAAGCTCCTGGGTCGGAGTTATAAAGCTTTGTGCCGATTGCTGAAAGTGTTGTACGTTGGGCGGCCTAAAAGCAAACGGAGGTCTGTGAACAGCATAGCCAGGGCTATAGACATGTGGATTGAACCCATCCATTTTGAATTCCCCTTCACCGAGTATAGCTCAATATACGTGTGAGCTGCGGGAAGTGTTACTGGGAACTGGGATTGTTTTCCTGGAAATTGCATATAAATCAGACATGCCTGATCTGGGAGCTGGTTTGTTTGTCTGCACAAAAAATTTCCGCTTTACTTTTCGGAAGTGTACTGATTTCAATCGGCATTAACTTTTTTCTGATGCCTTTTATGGTGTTGGATGGCGGACTCATTGGAATTGCCCTCATTATTAACTACTTGTCCGGCGCCAAAGTGGGGGTTGTTATGTTCATGTGCAGCATCCCCATTTTTGTATTAGCCTGGTTTTATTACCGCGAAATATTTTATACCAGCCTCTACGGCCTATTGGTATCGTCTATTTTTATCGATTTGCTGGCTCCGCTTCATTATCATTTCCTGTACTATATTAAGTTGACATCTTTCAGCAGCTCTGTGATCGGCGGGTTTATCGTAGGAACCGGAATCGGAATCATGTTGAGGAACGGGATCAGCACCGGGGGAACGGATTTGCTCGCACAGTATTTTTCGAAGCTGGTTTCTTTAAATGTAGGCGTCCTTATTTTTATTGTCGATGGCCTGATTATTTGCCTTGGAGGACTGCTGCTGTCGGCCGAAACGTTCCTGCTGTCTATTCTGACCATTACCGCGGGCGGGGTAGCGACCAGTTTTTGTACGCTGAAATGAAGAGTTCCTCGGGCCTGCTTCAGATGCACATTCCAAAATCCGGTCGCCGGCGCGCATTTCATTTCGCAAACGAACGGGGTCATGATATAGTAGTAGCAACCATGACACGAAACGGAGCGAATGGCATGAATAGAAAGACAACGCCTCCGAAAGTCGCAGCGTCCCCGCAAGCGGTGGACAAGGAGGTATCCCGCATGAGCAAGAGACAGAAGCATTCAGACGGAAGCCAGGCTAAAACCAAAGTATACACCGTCAAAGAACCGGCAGAGCTGCTGCCTTTTTTATTGAAGATATCCCATCTCGGCCGCAATTCCGTTAAATCTTTGCTCGCTCGCGGCCAAATATCGGTTGACGGTCAGGTCGTGACGGCCTACAATTTCCCGCTTCGCCCCGAACAAACCGTAACGATTCGAAAGGATAGGCTGCCGGAAAAACCAGCCATCATCGGGCTTACCATTATGCACGAGGATGAGGATATCATCGTGATTCAGAAGGAGGCCGGTTTGCTGTCGATTGCTTCTCCCCAAGAGATCGAAATGACCGCCTATCGGCAGCTCATGACCCACGTTCGTACGGACAATCCCCAAAATCGAATATTTATTGTGCATCGGTTAGACCGGGATACTTCCGGCGTCATGATGTTCGCCAAAAGCGAGCATGTTCAGCAGCTTCTTCAAAACTCGTGGCAGGATATGGTCCAGGAGCGCACCTACATTGCCCTTGTAGAAGGAGCGGTAAAGAAAACGGAAGGCACCGTTTCGTCGTGGTTGAAAGAAAGCAGCACATTAAAAATGTACTCCAGTCCTGTTCCTAATGACGGACAATACGCTGTGACCCACTACAAAGTGCTGCAATCCAACCGAAACTTTTCCTTACTGGAGGTCCATCTCGAAACGGGACGAAAAAACCAAATTCGTGTCCACATGCAGGATATCGGGCATCCCATCGTAGGCGATAAAAAATATGGCTCAAAATCAAAAGCGATCGGGCGACTCGGACTTCACGCACGGGTATTAGCTTTCCTCCATCCCACCAAGGGTGAACCGATGCGATTTGAAACAGACATCCCCAAGGCATTTCTAAGTCCTTTCCGAAACGCTTCTCCCCAGTAACTGCAACGCAGCTGGAGGATTCAGGCCCGCAGCAGCTAAAAGAAGGACGCTTATGCGTCCTTCCGGCCTTTGTATTACTGGTTGATCACCAAGATGTCAGCAGGCAGATTTCCCGTCCTCCGAAGGAATTGAATCTCGTTATTCGTAAGTCTGCGGCCAACCAGAATGAACGAGGATGTTACATTGTTAAAATTAAAATTTCTTAAGTCCGCTACGTTCTGGGATCCCCGAAATACGCGGAACGCCCCTCGGAAGTTTGTGCGCGAGAACAAAATAAGCGTGACTTGTCTCGGAATCGCGATATTTCGGAGTCGGAAGCTGGACAGGACATTGTTAAAACGGAATGCTCCCAAATCTCGAACCGCCACGCCTCCGCGCCTAAAGTCGATGCGTCGCCCAGTAAAGTTAAAGCCCGAGAAAAGAGAAAGTCTAACAAACCTATTGGCCATTAAATTGGATCACCTCTTTTGTAAGATGGTATCAATATATGACCATCCACTTCGGTTGGCTTAGACCTTTGTGACGCTCAAATCGTTATTTTTTATACTTATTGTCTATATTGGAAGTAAAAGTGAATCGTTCATGGCGAGGATAACGGTTCTCCATAACGAACCTTTCCGCCCTTGCTGTAAAACATGTTTGACACACCAATTTCACAAGGACGATTAGCTGAACTGTGCGCGGTTAGCCGTCAGACGATCAACGCTATTGAAAACAACAAATACGACCCGAGCCTACAGCTTGCTTTTGATCTTGCCAAACATTTAGGAGTTACGGTAGATGAATTATTTTTCGCGGAGGGAAAGAACTAATCATGCATACTCGAAAAATCGTCGCCATGATCACGGGGATCGCTGCCTTGGTTGTGATTTGCCATCTATAAAATTAAAGCCGGTCAAGAAGTCGGCTTTGTTGAAGTTATCACCATCGGCAGTTTGTTCATAATATTTTTTTCCGCTTTGACCTGGGGGACGAAGCACGGGCAGGACGGCATCTTGCAGGAGGAAGAGCTTGGCCGGCGAATAACGGAAAAGAGCGCAAAAATCAGTTCGCGCAAAAGCTCGTGGCAGTCAGACTGACGATCGAAATCATAAGAAGAAAGAGGAATAACTGATGATTAGATTTGGCATTATCGGAACCAACTGGATTACCGAAGAGTTCCTGAAAGCGGCGCAAGCCGCCGAGCATTTTACGTTAACGGCGGTGTATTCGCGAACGGAGGAGCGGGCCCGCGAATTCGCCGCCAAGTGGGGAGCCGCCACCGTGTTTACCGATATCGAGGCGATGGCTGCAAGCGATTCGATCGATGCCGTCTATATCGCGAGCCCGAATTCGTTCCACGCTAAGCAAGCGATCGTCCTTATGGACGGCGGCAAGCATGTCCTGTGCGAGAAGCCGATCGCCTCCAATGCGAAGGAGCTCGAAGCGATGATCGCAGCGGCACAGCGGAGCGGCATCGTTCTGATGGAAGCGTTGAAAACTACGCTGCTTCCGAATTTCTCCGCGATTCGCGCCAACGTATCCAAAATCGGACAAGTCCGCCGTTATTTTGCAAGCTACTGCCAATATTCATCCCGTTATGACGCTTACCGGAACGGAACCGTCCTGAACGCGTTCAATCCGACCTTCTCCAACGGAGCTTTAATGGATTTGGGAATTTATTGCCTGTATCCGTTGGTCGCCCTCTTCGGCGCTCCGAAGAGCATTCAAGCAACCGGCGTGATGCTGGACTCCGGCGTCGACGGCGCGGGCAGCATTCTGCTCTCGTACCCGGACATGGACGCGGTGGTCATGTACTCCAAGATCACCAGCTCTGCACTGCCCTCCGAAATACACGGCGAAGACGGCAGTCTGGTGATCGACAAGATCAACCAACCCGAGAAGGTGGAGCTCCGCTACCGGAACGGCCTGATCGAAGACGTGACGCGCCCCTCAGCGCAGCATACGATGTTCTACGAGATCGAGGAATTTATCCGGCTCATTCGCAGCGGTGAGCGCGAGTCTGCAATCAACTCCCATGCCGTTTCCTTGGCCGCGATGCGAATCATGGACGAGGCAAGGGCGCAAATCGGGCTCGTGTACCCGGCCGATATCGAGTAAACATGATGTTAGCCCGCAATCAGGCCGAGCTGCAGCGTCTCGCGCCGGACGTACTGCCGAAGCTGAAAGACGCCGCTATCTTCTGGGTCGCCTACCCGAAAAAAAGCTCGAAGCTGAAATCCGACATCACGCGTGACAGCGGCTGGGAAATTTTACAGCAAGCCGGTTACATCGGCGTCTCCTTGATCTCCATTGACGATACGTGGTCGGCGTTCCGCTTGCGTCAGGAGAAGTACGTGAAATCATCGGGCTAAACATCGGGAAATAAGCAACTGTTGTGTTGTTCTTATCCGTGGCGGACGGCGGCCGCATTACCCCCTCAACACGAACGAATGGCCGTCCTCGTCATGGAAAATAGCGAATGTGCCCCACTGCATCTTGTTCGGCTCCGCTTCAAAATGAACGCCGTTCGCTTTCATCGCCTGATACGTCGCATCGATGTCGGCGCATTCGAATACGAGCGAAGGCTTCAGCTCCTGCCAGTTTTTCATCATCGTCCGCGGGTATATAACCAGCGCCGTTTCCGCTCCTTTCGGCGCTACTTCAAGCCAGCTGCCGCCCGGACCCATCGACATTTCGCGAACGAGCTCGAAGCCGACCTTTTCCGTCCAGAACGTCTTCGCTTTTTGCTGATCCTCTACATAAACGGCTGCTGTTGCAATTTTACGAATCATCGCGATTCCTCCCTTTATGGTGTCTGCATATCCCCACTCTATCACGGAACTACCTGCTCGTCTTGTATAAATACGACATCCTGCGTCTGCCGGATCGATCCAGCCTTCAGCATTCTTCCGACACATAGCTTGCCCCATAATGGATAATCATTTCCTGACACCCGTCCGGCCAAATAACTTTGCCGCCGTCCGTCTCACGATAATCCCGTTCCAAGTATCAGAAACATTTGATGAGCGGCTGGAAATCTTCATAACGCATCCGGCGTCGTTTCACTTTCGAATAAATTGTATTATTATGAGGAGTGGACATGTTTCACAGGCGTATATCATTCATAGTCGAGGGGCTGACCGCTCATGGATATTATCAAGAACGGGTATTCCGTCATTTCCATACTGAACGTCCTGCTGGCGATAGCCGTCATCTTTCTCGAGCGGCGCAACGTAGGCGTCACGTGGGCCTGGATGATGGTATTGCTCTTCCTGCCGGGCGTCGGCTTCATTCTGTACTTGATTCTCGGCCAAAACTTGAGCCGCCGGAAGATTTACCGATTGAAGGACGACAAACGGCGGATCGTCGATACGCTCGTCGAGCAGCAGAAGGAAGATTTGCGCATGAACCGGATTCCCTATCACGATCCGGACACCGCCGACTACCAGGATATGATTTATATGAATTTATCGAGCGCTTATGCGTTGTACACGCAGGATAACGAAGTGGAAATTTTCACCGACGGCAATGAGAAATTCGACGCGCTGCTGCGGGATATCCGGGAAGCGAAGGATCACGTGCATATCATGTACTTCATCATTCGCAATGACAGCCTGGGGCAAAGACTCGTGGATGCGCTGACGGAAAAAGCGCGGCAAGGCGTTCAAGTCCGCCTGCTCTATGACGATATCGGCTGCTCCTCGCTGCCGCGCCGCTTCTTTCACAACCTGCGAGAGGCCGGAGGCAGCGTTGCTGCCTTCTTCCCTTCCCGCATTCCTTATGTGAACCTGCGGGTCAACTACCGCAACCACCGCAAGCTCGTCATCATCGACGGACAGATCGGGTACGTCGGCGGTTTTAACGTCGGGAATGAATACCTCGGGCTGAGCCGACGGTTCGGCTATTGGCGGGACACACACCTGAAGCTGGCAGGCGGTTCGGTGCTCCACATGCAGGCGCTGTTCTTCCTCGATTGGGGAATTGCGACGGGCGATCAGGTGCTGATCGAACCGCGCTACTTCCCGCTAGGGCAGCATCCGGGCCGTGTCGGGATGCAGATCGTCTCCAGCGGGCCGGACTCGGAATGGCAGCAGATCAAGAACGCCTACCTCAAGATGATCGTCAACGCCAAGGAGCACATCTACATCCAGACCCCTTACTTCATTCCGGACGAAAGCCTCATCACCGCTTTGAAAATGGCAGCCCTCTCGGGGGTCGACGTCAAGATCATGATTCCGAGCAAGCCGGACCACAAGCTGGTTTATTGGGCGTCGTTCTCTTATATCGGCGAGCTGCTGCAATGCGGCGTGCAATGTTATCTGTATGAAAAAGGCTTCCTCCACGCCAAAACGATCGTGACCGACGGCAAAATCGCGACGGTCGGTACGGCCAACATCGACATCCGCAGCTTCAAGCTGAACTTCGAAGTGAACGCGTTCATCTACGATACCGAAACGGCGGTCAAACTGAAGGAGACGTTCGAGAACGACATGCTGCACAGCAGATGGCTGACTCTTACGGCCTACGAGAGGCGATCGCTGCTTCATAAGTTTCGCGAGCCTTGTGCGAGACTGCTTTCGCCGATATTGTAGGGCGTCATCGTATGGCCTGCGGCCAGAGCGGAACGATAAGGCGCTATTCAAAACAAGCCGCAGATGCGAAAGTAAACCTGTTTATTTAACGTGATGAAATTCCAGCCGCTCTATTGTGCAAACCAGACAAATCCGGCATAATAATACTTATACTGGCACGGGTTTGGGTCATAGGAGGATTGGGATCGCTATGAATTATGACGACGATCTGAAGAAGCGTATGCGGCGGCTGGAAGGACAAGTTCGCGGCGTATTAAATATGATGGAAGAAGAGAAGCATTGTAAGGAAGTTGTCGCTCAAATCTCTGCAATCCGAAACGCCGCCGATAAAGCTATTGCCTGCATCGTTGCCAAAAACCTGGAACAATGCATCCTCGACGAGAAGGAAACCGGCGGAGATACAAGCAAAGTAGTGGCGGAAGCCGTTCAACTTTTAATCAAAAGCAGATAAGCCAAGAGGCTGTCCTTCGGTCAACGGACCTTCGGAGAGCCTCTTCGCCTACATGCCATACTCCTACCCGAACTGCCGCTGCATCGCCGCCCATTGAGACGCTCCTCGCCTCTCTGTTACAATAGAAGGAATGCTACCACCTGACAAGGAGCGTGGACTCATGCCCCATCTTATCACACGCGGCATCCCTACGGAATTCGTACGCGCCATTAGCCGTCCGCTCGTCGACGAGCTGGCCCGCGTATGCGACTGCGGGACGGACAACTTTACGATCGAGTGTCTCCAGACGACCGGCGTCTTCGACGGCGAATTGGTGCCTTCGTTTCCATTCATCGAAGTCGCATGGTTCGAGCGCGGTCAAGAAGTTCGCGACCGTTTCGCCCAAGCGGTGGACGCCCATTTGAAGACCGTCGGTATCTCGGAGGCGGAAATCGCTTTTGTCGCCTATCAAGAAGACAGCTACTACGTCAACGGAAAGCGGTTCGGGTAATCGCCCCGTGCAGAGCTAACGGGTGAACCGTCTGACAGATTGAGCTATAATGGAAGGATTGAATAATCAATATCAACTGCGAGGTGAACGAACATGTTGTCAACCAAAACCGAACTGGCCACTTTCGCCGGCGGATGCTTCTGGTGCATGGTATCTCCGTTCGAGGAACGGCCGGGCATCGTCAGCATCGTTTCGGGCTATACCGGGGGCCACACGACAAACCCGACTTACCAGGAAGTGTGCACCGATACGACGGGCCATGCGGAAGCCGTGCAAATCACGTTCGAGCCCGACGTTTTTCCTTATGAAGAGCTGCTGGAGCTGTTCTGGCAGCAGATTGACCCGACAGATGCGGGCGGCCAGTTTTGCGACCGGGGCTCCTCGTATCGAACAGCCATCTTCTACCATACCGAAGCTCAGCGTCAAGCGGCCGAAGCGTCCAAACGGCAGCTGCAGGAGAGCGGCCGATTCGACCGCCCGATCGTGACGCCGATCGAGCCTGCCGGCACGTTCTATCCGGCGGAAGAATACCATCAGGACTACCACAAGAAAAATCCGCTGCGGTACAAGATGTACCGGCGCGGCTCCGGGCGCGACGATTTCCTGAAGACGCACTGGAGCACCGACCAGGATAAAGCCGACCTGCTAGAACGGCTCACTCCGATGCAGTGGAAGGTAACGCAGGAGAACGGCACCGAACCGGCCTTCCGCAACGAATACTGGGATAACCACCGCGAAGGCTTGTACGTCGATATCGTTTCCGGCGAACCGTTGTTCAGCTCGCGCGACAAGTTCGATTCCGCTTGCGGCTGGCCCAGCTTCTCGAAGCCGCTCTCGGGCGGGATAATCGAGGAAAAGCAAGATTACAGCCATTTCATGATCCGCACCGAGGTTCGCAGCCGCAAAGCGGATTCGCATCTCGGCCACGTGTTCAACGACGGACCCAGGGAGCTTGGCGGCCTGCGGTACTGCATTAATTCCGCTGCACTGCGCTTCATTCCGAAGGAGGATCTGGAGCGCGAAGGGTACGGCCGGTACAAGTCGTTGTTTGAGTAAGAAGGAAAGGGATAACGTACGTTGCTAAGCGCCTTGATCGTTATTATCGCATTTATGGTATTAGCCGACATCGCCGCCAGCTTTTACTTTTACAACAAGGCCGTAGTCCGCAACGCGAAAGCTTTTCTCGCCAAGACCCCGGATCTGAGATCCGATCAACCTTTTCTCGCTCCCGAAACTCAAGCCTGGATCGAGGCGCAGTCTTTTCGGGAGGTGGAGATTGTATCGGACGACGGGCTAAAGCTCCGCGGCTATTATTTGGAAGCCGGCGCGCCTGCAGCCCATACCGTGATTTTGGCACACGGCTATTCGGGCCATGCGAAGCAGATGGGTGCTTTCGCGAAATACTATCATGAGCAGCTCGGGTTTAACGTACTGATGCCCGATCATCGAGGCCATGGGCGCAGCGAAGGTAACGTCATCGGATTCGGGTGGCTGGAACGCCGGGATTACTTGAAATGGATCGATTACATCGTAGGGCATGCCGGGGATCGATCGGCTATTATACTGCACGGCGTATCGATGGGCGCAGCTACGGTGTTGATGGCCAGTGGAGAGCCGCTGCCCGATCAAGTGAAGGCGGTGATCGCCGACAGCTCGTATACGTCCGCCAAAGACGAGCTTGGCTACCAACTGCAGCGCATGTATCGTCTGCCCCGTTTCCCGTTGCTCCAGAGTACCAGTCTTCTGACGAAAATACGAGCAGGTTATGCCTTCGACGAAGCTTCCGCGCTCGTTCAGGTGCGCAAAGCGAGGGTGCCGATTCTGTTCATCCATGGAGCCGCGGATAGGTTCGTTCCCTGCGAGATGGTTCACACTTTATACGAGAACTGCCGCAGCGAGAAGGATCTGCTCATCGTCGAGAACGCCGGTCACGGCAAATCTTACCAGGTCGATCAGACGACTTATCAGCGCACAATGACTGCATTTATCGGCAAATATATGCGGACCGAGGCCGCAGTGCTCTGATTCATCCGCTAACAGACAAAGACCCGTTCGCGCCTGTACAAACGCGAATGGGTCTTTGTCTTGGAATGATGCATGTTACCAAATAAACGGTCCGCCAAATCCGAATTCCGAGAACCCGCCTCCGAAGCCGCCTCCGAAGCCACCTCCGAAGCCTCCGAAGCCTCCGAAGCCGCCAGCGAATGGAGCTGTACCGATTGCGAGCAGATCGAACAAAACGAGTGGAATCACCGCAGAAGTCCGTACCTTCTTGTCTTTACCGCCGCCAACTGCAACGCGCAGCTCGCCGCCGCTTACTTGAACCAGCTTGCCGCTAACGACTGAACCGTCCTTCTTAACCGCATAAATGGATTTCCCCACCAGCTTGGCGACTTCTTGCTTGCCAACTGCCTTGTGCATCTACACCCACCTCCAATAAGATCGTCAGGCCAAGCCGCAGGCGGTTTGGCGTTAACGATATATTGTACGAGGCCTTCGTCTCATCTGATTGTACGGTCGTCCCGCTTAGCCGGCAAGATGTGTACTTACCCCCATTGTCGATCTTCCGGACCGGGTTGGCGCCTGGCTCCTTCCGTTAGCGGCGGAGCCGGCCGAGCTCGGTTGTAATCGCTTCTATTTCACTGATGCTGAATTGGTTTTTACCGGCCACCATGTCGTAAATGTCACGCAAATCTTCATATTGCGTATCGTTCAACGACACGGCCTTCAAAGCCGCTCCAGAAGCCATACGCAGCTTCTTTTTGATTTCCTCGATCATGAAATCGGTATTTTCCAATGTGTTTTTCGTAAGATCCATCTTTCGCGTCTCCCTCCCGCCTACTTTTCCGTATCGCCACTTATTGTACCATGTTTGGAGCGTCCGCGCCTTGTGTAATATAATGTTTAACGACGTTACCTTACAGAGGGGGAACCGCTATGATCCATAAGCTGCACCTGCGGACGAACGCGCACAGCGAAATGATCGACATCACGCGCCAAGTCCATGACCTGCTGAAGCAGGAACAAATGGAAGACGGCATCGCCGTCATTTATTCGCCGCATACGACGGCGGGCATTGCGATACAAGAGAATGCAGACCCGGACGTCCGGCACGACGTACTGATGCGCCTGGACGAAGTTTACCCGTGGGAGCATCCGAAATACCGCCATGCGGAAGGCAACACCGCTTCCCACCTGAAGGCCATGACCGTCGGCTCTTCGCAAACCGTATTGGTTGCAGGCTCAAGGCTAGTCTTGGGACGCTGGCAGGGCATTTACTTCTGCGAGTTCGACGGGCCGCGCGAACGCACTTGTCTGTTAAAGTTTATACGCGGGTAAGCGTCTCGAGAAAGATGAGTTCCAAAGCGAACAGGCAAATATACTTTACTGCACTGAAGCGTGGGGCTGCAAAAGTTCTTCGGTTGCCGCTTCTATAGGATGTTCACCCTCGCAGCCCCTCGCACAAATATTTGACATGCTGCTCTGCCAACTTGCGGACGTCTTCGAACGTTTGATTGTAATGAATATTATACGAAATGAATCCGTGCATCGACATGAACAAGCTCCAAGGCAAACTGTACATTTTCTTATCGTCTTTTTGGCGGGCAACGACCGACCGTACCACGGTAGCGAACAAGTCCAGGCACTGCGCTTGTTCGGTTCGTGAATAGCGCTGCAGCTCCTGATCCTTGATCATAAACATAATCTCGTAATGATTCGGATTGTCCAAACCGAACTTGATGAATTCCAGCATCAGCTTCTCAAGCTGCGCCATATCGCCCAGCCGGGTGCGGCGAAGCATGTCCTTCTGCCGTTCCAGCAGCATCCGGAAGTCCTCCGTAACCAGGGCGTAGAACAATTCCGCTTTCTCGCTAAAATGATAATACAATGCGCCGTGACTGTAGCCCATCGACTTTGCGATGCTTCGCATCGTTAAAGCATGATAGCCGTGTTTGACAAACAAATGGCGTGCCTCATCCAAAATACGTTGGCGGCTTAGCTCCTGCTCAACTGCTTTTCGTGCCACGTGGTTTCAACTCCCATTATAGTTAGGCCCATATGAAATGAATGATATATACTACAAGCCGCCGGCCTCCTATGCAGGAAGCTCGGCGTGCTCGACGTATCGACTTTCACCTTCTTGAATTTCACCTTGCCCTTGCGTCAGGTCGATCATCCATGCCATGAAGTGATCGGCATCCTTCGCAAGCGGCAAACAGCGCAAGGTCACTTTATCCGTAAACTCGGTCTCTTCCATCATCATCCCGCGGCCGCGCAGCTCGTTCTCCACCTTGCCGAGCCACGTGTAATCGATTGTCACCCGCACTTCCCGGTGAAGCACCTTATATACCTGCTCCGCCGCGGCCAGTCCGGCGACCGCTCCGTCGGTGTAGGCCCGGACTAAACCGCCTGCGCCGAGCAAAATCCCGCCGAAATAACGGGTGACGACAACGGCCACATTTTTCAGACCCTGGTTCTTGATAACCTCCAGAATCGGCTTACCCGCCGTCCCGCTCGGCTCCCCATCGTCAGACGCCTTCTGAATCTCATCGCGTTCCCCGATCAAATACGCCGAGCAGTTATGGGTAGCGTTCCAATGCTCCTTCTTAATGCTCTCGATAAAAGCAACGGCTTCCGCTTCATCGTGCACCGGTTTGGCAAATCCGATAAAGCGGGACTTCTTGATGACGATCTCGGCAGTGCCCAGTCGTTTCACCGTTCGATATTGCATCAACATGCGGGTTCAGGCCGCCTCCTTCCACACGTAAGCGGGCCTTGCGGCACATTGCTTGCAAAAAAAGCGATCACCCGGCAGGGTGAACCGCTTTGTTTTGCCGCTTCGTCCAGCGTCCGGCTTACTTGCCGAGTCTGGCTTCCAGCTCCGCCTTTTCCTTCTCATAACCAGGTTTGCCCAGAAGGGCGAACATGTTTCTCTTATATGCTTCCACACCGGGTTGGTCGAACGGGTTAACGCCGAGCAAGTAACCGCTGATACCGCAAGCTTTTTCAAAGAAGTAGACCATATAGCCGAACGTATATGGCGTCAAATCCGGCAGCGTAACGATCAGGTTCGGCACCCCGCCGTCGGTATGCGCCAGCATTGTGCCTTCGAACGCTTTTTTATTGACGAAATCCATCGTCTGGCCGCTAAGGAAGTTCAGTCCGTCCAAATCCTGAGCATCGGTTCCGATGACGATTTGTTCCGACACTTCCTTCACTTGAATGACGGTTTCGAACAGATTCCGTGTTCCTTCTTGAACGAATTGTCCCATTGAATGCAGGTCTGTGGAGAAGTCGACCGCCGCCGGGAAAATGCCTTTGTTATCCTTGCCTTCGCTCTCGCCGTAAAGCTGCTTCCACCACTCGGAAACGAAGTGCAGCGACGGCTCGTAGTTCACAAGAATCTCCGTCGTCTTGCCCTTACGGTACAGCGCATTGCGCACCGCTGCATATTGGTAAGCTTCGTTCTCGGCCAAATTCGGGTTCGCATACGCCTCACGGGCGTCAGCTGCACCGCGCATCATCGATTCGATGTCGATGCCGGCCGTTGCAATCGGCAGGAGACCTACCGCCGTCAGCACGGAGTACCGTCCGCCGACATCGTCCGGAATGACGAACGTTTCGTACCCTTCTTCGGTCGCCAGCTTCTTCAGCGCGCCCTTCGCTTGGTCGGTCGTCGCATAAATCCGCTCGCGCGCGCCTTCCTTGCCATATTTCTTCTCCAGCAGCTCGCGGAAAATCCGGAAAGCGATCGCCGGCTCCGTCGTCGTGCCGGATTTGGAGATGACGTTCACGGAAATGTCTTTACCTTCCAACAGCTGCAGCAGGTGCGTAACATAGGTCGAGCTGATGTTCTGGCCGACGAAATAAATTTCCGGCGTCTTCCGTTTATCCTTCGGCAGCAGGTTGTAGAAGCTGTGGGACAAGCTCTCGATGGCCGCACGCGCGCCCAAGTAAGAGCCGCCGATTCCAACGACGACCAGCGCGTCGGAATTCGACTGAATGCGCTTTGCCGCTTGCTGAATGCGGGCGAATTCTTCCTTATCGTAGTTCACCGGCAGATCGATCCAACCCAGGAAATCGTTGCCTGCTCCCGTTCCGTTGTGCAGCTGCTCGTGGGCTGTTGCCACCGCCCCCGCCAGGTAGTCCACCTCATGGCGTCCGATGAAATCTAATGCTTTGCTGAAATCAAATTGCAGTTTGGCCGTCATTAATTTCGTTTCCTCCGATCCGAACCTTCGTTATGTAACTGTAATTTTCGTAAATCCCTATAGAAATAGAATACTTGATCTGCCTTCGGTAACGCAAGAGAACATTCACAGGTTTCCCTCCAGATGCTAAAATGTATACAGGAGGGATTGCCAATGACAACGATCGGATTTATCGGTCTCGGCACCATGGGTAAGCCTATGGCCGCGAACCTGTTGAAAAAAGGATTTGAAGTCGTCGTCTACAACCGCAGTGTTGACAAAGCGCAAGACCTTGCGGCGTTGGGCGCCGAAATCGCCGCAAGCCCCGCCGGAGCGGCCAGAGGGGCCGACGTCGTCATCACGATGCTGAGCACCGACCAAGTCGTCCTTGACGCCGTGTTCGGCGAGAACGGCATCGTGCACGGCCTGCGGCCGGGACAAACCGTCATCGACTGCAGCACGGTTTCCCCGGAAACGAGCCGGAAATTATACGACGAGCTCGCTACGCATCTCGTTGACTTTCTCGACGCGCCCGTCACGGGCAGCCAACCCGCCGCAGAGAGCGGCACGCTCGTCTTCATGGTCGGCGGCCAGGAAGAGGTGCTTGAGCAGCGGCGCCCCGTGTTTGAGGCGATGGGCGCCAAGATCATGTATATGGGTCCTTCGGGCTCCGGCTCGTACACGAAGCTGGCGCACAATACGATGGTCGGCATTAACGCGCTGGCTTTGATGGAAGGCTTGTCCATCGCGGCCAAGGCCGGACTCGCGCCCGAGCAATTTCTCGACGTCGTACAGGCAGGCGCCGCTAACAGCAGACAAGCCGAAATGAAAGGGCCCAAAATTCTGCAGCGCGACTTCAGCAGCCAATTCTCGCTGCAATGGATGCTGAAGGATCTGCTCTTGGCCGGCAAGGTAGCCGACAGCTTCCAAATGCCCGCGCCTATGCTGCACAGCGCCACGGATATTTTCCAGATGGGTCTGGCCCGGGGTCTCGGCGAGCACGACCTTAGCTCCATTATTCAATGTTATGAGGAATGGATGCACCTGCAGGTGCAAGCGACGAACAAGGGAACCCCGGAGCTGGAAGCCGCGGAACGGCGCCGCAATGCCCGTGTGCGTCTGAATATCAAGCTGCACCTGTCCGTGTATCAATGGGAGCAGGAAGGCTCGTTCTCGGGGCAGCTGATCGAAGGTACGCTGGTCGACCTATCCGAGAGCGGCATACGCATCCTGAGCTCCTTCCCGCTGGCCCGCGACATGTTCATCGTGATCCACTTCCCGCAGGAAGCCGATCTGCCGCCTGTAACGGCGCGCATCATCCGTATCGACCAGGACCAGGATCAGTTCCTTTACGGCTGCATGTTGTCCGGTCTGCCTCCTTACGTACGCCTGAAGATCGAAGAATACATACGCAGCAAGTCTGAATAGCGCAAGCGTCTTGAAGCGCAGCCTCGCGCTGCGGCAAAAACCCCGGCGGTCGCCCTTCTCTCTTGGAGAAAGCGGCCGCCGGGGTTTTCTTCTGGAAGCAGGCTTATTCGTGAACGTAAGAGCAGATGTAGTCCGTAACCGTGCGTACGTCCAGCTTGAACTTCTCGCCTTTCGGTACGGTAAATTCAGCCGTACCGTTGATTTCGAGCCACTCGGAAGCGCCCGGCAGCAGTACCCTCAGTTCGCCGGCTTGAATCTCCATGATCTCCTTCACATCGGTGCCGAATTCATATTCGCCCGGCAGCATGATGCCGAGCGTTTTCTTCGTGCCGTCGGCGAAAATCACCGTGCGGCTGGTTACCTTGCCGTCGAAATATACGTTGGCTTTCGTGACGACGGTCACTTGTTCAAATTGCGACATGGGAACGAATCTCCTTCTATTTCAACAATTGTTTGACGCGTGCCACCACGTTCTCGACCGTAAAGCCGTATTCGCGGATGACGATCGGTCCCGGAGCGGAAGCGCCGAATTTATCGATGCCGAGCACGCTGCCTTGATCGCCGACGTAACGGTCCCAGCCGAACGGATGACCCATCTCAACCGCCAAGCGCGCTTTGACGTCAGGCAGGATGACCGAATCTTGATACTCTTGCGATTGCTTATCGAACAATTCCCAGCTCGGCATGCTGATGACGCGCACCGGTATGCCCTCTTCGGCCAGCTGCTTCTGCGCCGCAACGGCCAGCTGCACCTCCGTGCCGGTAGCGATGATTTGCGCCTGCGGCTTGCCGCCGGGCGCGTCGGCCAATACATAAGCGCCGCGCTCAAGCGCGCCGTTCTCGGAGCCTTCCAGCTTCGCCGCCGCTTGGCGGGAGAAGATGAGGGCGACCGGGCCGCGTTTGTTCGCTACCGCGTATTTCCATGCCGCCGCCGTTTCGCTGCCGTCTGCCGGACGGATGACGGTGATGCCCGGAATGACGCGAAGCGCCGCCAGCTGCTCGATCGGCTCGTGCGTCGGACCGTCTTCGCCGACACCGATGCTGTCGTGCGTGAAGACGTAGATCGCCGGCACGTCCATGATCGATGCCAGACGAATCGCCGGACGCAAGTAGTCGGAGAACACGAAGAACGTGCCGCCGAACACTTTCAAGCCGCCGTGCAGCAGCATCCCGTTTACCGCTGCGCCCATACCAAACTCGCGCACGCCGAAGTACACGTTGCGCCCGCTGTAATCTTTCGGCGTCAGCATGCCGAGGCCTTTCATGTGCGTCATGGTCGACGACTCGAGGTCCGCCGAACCGCCGATGAGTGACGGTACGCGCTGCGCGATCGCATTCAGCACGATGCCGGAAGCCGTACGCGTGCCTTTATCCGCCGGGATATCCGCCGGGATGCCTTCGTCCCAGCCTTCCGGCAAATCGCCGTTCACGGCGTCCTGGAACTGCTTCGCCAGCTCCGGATAAGCCTTCGCATAGGCGGCAAACTGTTCGTTCCACGCTTCGTACTGCGAGACGTTGCGCCTCTTCACATCCGCAAAATGTGCCCTTACTTCATCCGGCACATGGAAGTGATGCGTTTCGTCCCAGCCGTACGCTTTCTTCGTCAGCGCCACTTCGTCTACGCCGAGCGGCGAGCCGTGCGGACCGACATGGCCGCCTTTCCCCGCTTTGTTCGGGCTGCCGTAGCCAATTACCGTCTTCACTTCGATCAACGTCGGACGGTAGTCCGCTTGCGCGTCCAGCACCGCCTGATGAATCGCTCCGAGGTCGTTGCCGTCCTCGACGCGCAGCACTTGCCAGCCGTAACCCTCGAACCGCCGGGCGACGTTCTCGGAGAACGAAAGGTTCAATTCGCCGTCGAGCGAAATATCGTTCGAATCGTACAGCACGATCAGTTTCCCGAGCTTCAAATGGCCCGCGAGCGAAGCGGCTTCCGAGGAGAGGCCCTCCATCAGATCGCCGTCTCCGCAAATCGCGTATGTATAATGGTCGATCACCTGGAATTGATCACGGTTATAAACAGCAGCCAGATGCGCCTCAGCCATCGCCATCCCGACCGCCATCCCGAAGCCTTGTCCGAGCGGACCCGTCGTTGCGTCGACACCGGGGGTATGTCCCACTTCCGGGTGACCCGGCGTGCGGCTGCCCCATTGGCGGAAGTTTTTCAACTCATCCATCGATAAATCGTAACCCGAGAGATGCAGCAAGCTGTATAGCAGCATCGAGCCGTGGCCCGCAGAGAGGACGAAACGGTCGCGGTTCACCCACGTCGGTGCGTCCGGATTATGTTTCATCAGCTTCGCGAACAGCTCGTAACCCATCGGAGCGGCGCCCATCGGCATGCCGGGATGGCCGGATTTCGCTTTTTCAATGGCGTCGATGGAAAGTGTACGGATCGTATCCACCGATAGTTGATCGATTGTCTTGTTTGAAACGGTCATGAGTATCCTCCACTCCATTATTTTCTTGCTGCAATGTGGTGAAGCGGCTTGGCATGGTTGCAGCAAGATCTGGCCGATCACGTCTTTACAGTACGCAGTGCCAACTTGTACGTACATGTCCGGCGCATTTCAAATATCCCTTATTGTACCATTGTCTCTTTCAGTTTGCCATATCCAATCAACCTTCATCCCGAAATCTTAACGGATAAAAATTAATAAAATTACGCAAAGGATTTACTGTATTATTGTCGAAATAGAGAATTAGGACTAGCCGCTTTTTTCAACCTTGGAAATGGGTCCGCTGTACTACGTTTGCATGGGAGTCGATCTATGAATCATATATTGTTGGAACTGGCCAATACGCGTCATACGTATCGAAAGATGCTCAATCTGTATTGGATCACCATCCTTCTGACCGTGATCCTGGAATTTTCCATTCAGCGCATCCAGCACGACATGAGCCCCCGGGAAATCATTGCACCGCTCGCCCTGCATGCCCTTTTACTCACAATCGCCACGGGGATCGTTGAATGGCTGTACCGCTACCGGCACGCTCAGAGCGATTGGCTGCTGGTTTCAACCGGAATTTTGTACGCCTCGTCCATCATTCTCATGAATCCGTCGATCGGAATCGTACCCGCCATCTTTATCTTTCCGATTTTAACATCCGTTCTATCCTTTAATAAACAAACCATCTTAATCGCGTTCGCTCTCGTGCTGCTCTCATTCGGCGTCTTGTACGGGGTCAGCACTCCGCTGCGCCTCACGATGCAGCCGGTGCATATGATTGGAATCCTGTTCTTATACACGGGAACGACCGTTATCGCGCTATCCATCACGAGCAGCGGCATCGAACTGCTGGACAACCTCAAGCACGCCACGGAAGCGAAGCAGGAACTGCTGGTCAAGAACATTATTATGGACACGCTTTCCAAAATCGATGCGCTTACGGAGCTGTACAACCACAAGACGTTTCATGAATATCTGGAAAAATTGATCGAGCAGAACGAGCTTAACGATCTTTCGCTGCAGCTCGCGATTTTGGACATCGATAATTTCAAGAGAATTAACGACACCTACGGCCATTGGGTCGGAGACATCATTCTGATACGCGTTGCAAGCATTATTAAAGAAACGGTTACGCCGAACGACTTCGTCGCCCGTTACGGGGGGGAAGAATTCGCCGTGATCTTCACCGAGAAAACGCTCGATGAAGCTTACCGCCTCGTCGAGCAAATCCGGCATAAGCTATACGTTACGCTGCACCCCGAGCTCGATTCCAAAGCTGCGACCATCAGCATCGGGCTGCAGGAATACATGAAGGGCAAAGGGAAAGAAGCGCTGTTCAAGGGCGCCGACGCCTCCTTATACGCGGCCAAACGGACAGGTAAAAACAAAACCTTCGTACACTCCACCCCGTACCCCGCCTTAAACACGACCGACCTGTCGGCGGAGAAAATCCGCAGCTCGAACTAAGAGAAGCCGTAGCAACCGCAGTCCGATCAGCACAGGTTCCTACGGCTTTATTCGGCCGCTCGCACCCGTAAGCCCGTGTCCTGCAGCTTCTTTTTTTGCATACTATACGGCCCCGGCTTTCGGGATGCCTCAAAACGCGAACATGACGGCATGCAAAAAGGTTCCGTTCCCCCGCAGGAAAACAGAACCTTTTGCATGCCGTCATTTTAATTAAATACGACCGTTTTATTATGATGTACGATAATGCGGTCTTCCACGTGCCAATTTACAGCTTTCGCGAGCACGGCACGCTCGATGTGACGCCCGATCCGCTTCAAGTCGTCCACGTTATCGCGATGGCTGACGCGTTGAACGTCCTGCTCAATGATCGGTCCGCCGTCCAGCTCTTCCGTGACGTAATGCGCGGTCGCCCCGATGATCTTCACGCCGCGGTTGTGCGCCTGCGCGTAAGGCTTGCCGCCGACGAACGCCGGCAGGAAGGAATGGTGAATGTTAATGATCTTATTCGGAAAGTACTCGATGAATTTTGGCGAAATGATCTGCATGTACCGCGCGAGAATGATCGCATCGACCTGCCCCGTCACCAGGTCCAGCTGGCGACGCTCCGCTTCCGCCTTCGTATCCGCCGTCACCGGGATATGGTAATACGGAATACCCAGCGGCTCGACCAGCTCGCGCATATCGTTATGATTGCTGATTACCATCGCAATGTCCGCATCCAAATCGCCGGACTGCCAATGCCACAGCAGCTCCAGCAAGCAGTGGTCTTCCTTGGAGACGAAAATGGCGAGCCGCTTCTTCCGTTTCGCCCGGGTAATACTCCAAGACATTTGAAATTCCTCCGCCACTTTGGCGAAGTCCGCCTTCAATTGGGCGCGGCGCTGGTCCAAATTGTCGAGATCGAATTCAATGCGGATAAAGAACAACCCGCCCTCAGCCGGATCCATCGTGTATTGATCGGACTGAATAATGTTGGCGCCGTATTCAAATAAGAATCGCGATACCGCCGCCACGATGCCGGGACGGTCCGGGCAGGACACCAGCATGCGGGCGCGGTTTACTTCGGCGCTCTTGGTTTTGGGATTCAATTTGGGAACCATGAAACTCTCTTCTCCTTTTACTGTTGAGCCTTCAAAAATGATCTATATAAGCGATCCGTCTTAGACGGAAGCCAATAAGTGTTCGCCGGCAAACCACGCCGTCAGACGGTGGTTTACTTGCTCCTCCGACAAGTCCGGGAACAAGTTGTCCGCGGCGATTAAATCGTACAGACGCTCCATCGGCTCGCGGCCGTCCGCCTTTTTCGCTTTCGCGTCCGTTTTCAGCAACTCCCACGTCTGCAGCACGAATTGGCGGGAGTCGAGGTCCTGCTTTTTGAAGAAATGGTCCAGCTTCTCCACATCCGACAAGAAGCCATCCCCAAAGCGCTGCTGCACGGTGCCGCTGAGCAAGGCAATCTCCGCCTCATACATCGGACGCTGCGAGCTGTCCTCCTTGCCGATCCACGGCGTCTCCAGAATGAACGGCAGGTGGTTCAGCTTCTCGTGATGGACGATGTTGTACATCGCCTTGAAGCCGATCCAGCCCGCGCCAACCGGGGCATGACGGTCCTTGCCCGCGCCGCGCGGGTTTTTGCTGTCGTTCAAATGGATGACGGCCAGCTTGTCCAGTCCGACCACGCGGTCAAACTCCTCCAGCACCCCATCCAGATCGCTCACAATGTCGTATCCCGCGTCGTTCACGTGACACGTGTCCAGGCAAACGGTCAGCCGGTCGTTGCGCTCCACCTTCTCCATAATGGCGGCCAGCTCCTCGAAGCTGCGTCCGATCTCGGTGCCTTTGCCGGCCATCGTTTCCAGCGCGATGTTCACGCCCGTATCCTTGATGCCCGCCAGCACCTCGTTCAAGCCCTCCGCGATCCGCGCGATACCGTACTCGGCATCCTTGTCCGTGTAGGCTCCCGGATGCAGCACAATCTGCTTCACCCCAAGATAATCCGTGCGGCGGATTTCCTCCTGCAGGAAGCGGACGGCCAGCTCGAACGTGTCTTCTTTATAAGAGCCAAGGTTGATGATGTACGGAGCGTGCACGATAATTTCACCGATGCCGTGCTCTTCCATAAGCGCTTTGCCTTCTTCGATATATTGATCCTCGATGGGCTTGCGCCGCGTGTTCTGCGGCGCCCCGGTATAGATCATGAACGTGCCCGAGCCGTAGCTCGCGGCTTCTTTGGCCGCGCCCCGCAGCCCTTTATCTGAAAACGATACGTGCGATCCGATTTTAACCATGTTCGCGATCCACTCCCTTTCTTAGCTTTTATCTATTTTACTAGGATTGCCGCAAGAAATCTAGGAAAGGGAGGCTTCTTCCGGGATTTTCATTTTCCTGACAGGCAAGTTGCGGTATAATGTGGAGTGAGGTGACGATATTCATGTTATACGCGATGAGCAGCTCCCCGAATCAGGGGTTTATGTGGTTTATATTTTTTTGGGTGTTCGTGTTGATTTTCTCGATGTCGGTAGGCGGATATTTCATGTTCCGCAAATTTTTCAAGGTGCTGCCGATGGCCGACGGCAAGTCCAAGCTCGATTGGCAGAACCATTACGTGGAAGCGTCCCGCCACCTGTGGACCGACGAATCCAAAGCATTCCTCGATGTGCTCGTTGAGCCCGTCCCGGCGCCGTTCCGCGATATCGCCAAGCATTCCATCGCCGCGAAGATCGGCGAAGTCGCACTGAACGAGAAGGCGACAGCCGTCACGCGCGAGCACTGCATCAAGGGATACATTCTGGCGACGCCGCGGCGCGATTACAAGAGCTTGATCTCCTTCTTGGAGAAGAAGCAAATCGATTACACCGCCCATAAACATCTGCTGCAATAAAAAGATTCAAGGCTTCCTTTCCCATTTGCGGGACAGGAAGCCTTTTTACTAGGCGGCCGTTTATTTTTTCTTCTTGCTCTCCGGTTCTTTGTCCGACAGCTGAACCGATAACGTCGCAGTGTAATCGCCGTACTTCTTCAAGCTCGTGTCGCGGAGCTGCGAACGGATGCCGACGAGCTGCGCGCTGCCGACCGTCAGCGTGAGAGGCAGCTCTTCCTTCCTCACGAAACCGATCCGTCCGTCCACGATCACGTACAAATCGACGGCTTCTTTGGACTTCAAATCGACGGTCAAATATTTGGTGCCTCCGGGCTGAACCGCTGTCTCGATTTCCCCGTTCAATGCAATATTTTTCACGATAACGCCCTTATCGTCAAAATAATCGGTCACTCGCACGTTCGACCGGTCCGTCCATTCCTGCGAGCCCGGCGGTCGATCCGTCGACGGGAAGGCCGCACCCGGATTCGGGTTGTAGTTGAATGAGCCTCCCGGCGTATTCGCAGGCGGGGAGCCGGGAGCTGCCGCTCCTCCGCTGTTATCGGGCCCAGTTACACTAAGATCGACCGTCGAGTAAAGGGATAGCCATTGGTTATTTTTTAAATAATGATAAATCCGGTCCAGAATAACGACCGCTTCCGCACGGCTCACCGCTTCCTTCGGCCGGAAATATCCGTCATCGTTCGGCGTCATGATGCCGTTAGACTTTAACCCGGCCAGCGCCTTCGCCTGCACATTGGATAACGGATCATCGCCGAGCGTGCAGTCGCTGGAGCCTTTGCCCATGAACAGCGTCTTGTACACGCTGTTCTCTTCCGCATACATCCAGCCGTTGGCATCATACCTGCCGTCGTTTTTGGCGAATGCATACGCCTCCGGGTCCGTATATAAGGTTGCCGGAATATCTTTAAAGTCCAGCACAACGGCACACACGTCATTGTCGCTCATCCGGTCGTTCATCAGCTTCCCGCCGAAGAACGCGTATAACATCTGCGCCAGCTGCAGCCGCGACATCGGCATGTCCGGCATGAAGGCCAGCTGACCGTCACGGTTTACTCCGTAACCGCCGATCTGGAACGAAGCGTCGTACACGTCGGAGATGGGCTTGGACGCCCAATGCAGGGAAGTCACGTCCGCGAAGAAGCCGACCTTCTTCAGCCCTGTCGCCGTCGCATTCGGCCGGTATTTATCGAAGAGACGGTATACCATGGTCGTCCATTCCGCTTTGCTTACCGCTTTCTCCGGGCGGAATCGGCCGTCGGGGTATCCGGTCAATATTTGTTTGTTCGACATCAACGTGATCGAGCTCGTCGCCCATCCGTAACTCGCGCCGACATCGGAGTAACGGCTCTCGGCGTGGAGCGAGCGCATCGGAAACAGCATGAACAACAGAGCGAAGGACAGCAGACAAGCCAGTCCGCGGGTCCGGATGTTGCGTGTTTTGTTCATCATCAACGTTACCTCCCGTCTCTTAACGTATATCGGTCAGACGGGCAAGAATTGTTACCTCTTCAAGGAATATCGTCATTAGAACGGGGGCATGCCCCGAGTTTAACCCAGCATCGCCTTCAGCCGCGCCGGAAAATCCGTAATGATCCCCGAACAGCCGGCTTGCACCGCTTGCCGCAAATGCTCGGGCTCGTTAATCGTGAACGGATATACCCGAAGCCCGTGACGCTGCGCCTCCGCCACATCCTCCGGCCCGATGGCTTGATATTGCGGGTGAAGGGAATAGACGTCCATTCCGGCCGTTTCAGCAAGCACAGAGTGACGCACCAGATCCGCTACATACAGCAGCCCGACGCGAATCGCCGGCTCACGCTGCTTCAGCCGGTACAGCACCTTATGGGAAAAGGACGAGACCACCGTCGTCTCCAGCCGGCCGAACCCGGCTAGAAGCTCCGCCAGCCGCCCGGACAGCTTATCGCTGTACCCGCATTTCACCTCAACATTGATCATCACATTCGCGGGCAGGGCCGCAAACACTTCGGACAGCAGCGGAATCCGCTCTCCGCGGAATCTCTCGTCATACCAGCGCCCGGCGTCCAGCCGCTTTATTTGTTCGACGGTCATTTGATCGATTCGCCCTTGCCCGTCGGTCGTACGGTTCACGGTGTGATCATGACAGACGACCAGCTCGCCGTCCGCCGTAAGATGCACGTCGAGTTCGACCGCGTCCGCCCCTTGCCTTACGGCAAGCTCGAACGAGGCGAGCGTATTCTCCGGCGCTTCCCCCGCGGCCCCGCGGTGTCCGATGATGAGCGGACGCAATGTTTGTTCGTTGCAGTTTTCAACCATGGCTCAGGCCTCCCTAGGATCTTCTCGTTATCCTTCAGATGTCATTATCCGACGACAATGGACCGATTGCAATCGGTCTGCCGCGGTCCGCAGGTTAAGATGTTGTAAAGGCCCGTCCGCCGAACGAAAAAACCTGCCGGGCGGCTTCGCTCTATGGAGCCAAGCCGCCCGCACAGGTTTCCCTCATGAGCGTATTTCGATATGTACGTTGATCAAGCTCGAATATCTAGGCTTTTGCCCAAATACGGATGCTGCGCCGCGGCAAAATCTTGCAGCAGCGTTGCGGTTTGTGCCGTCTGCATGTCTTTCAATTTGCCGAGCAGGGCGATGCCTACCGCTTGCTTCAAAGCGTCACGGCCAGCCGCTGCGTTCAGTGCTGCGTTGACTTGCATCGGATCACGGTCCTTCTTCAGCATTTGTTGGAACAAGTGTATGATACCGAAAGTATACCGTACGGCGGAACGCCGCGTAAAGCCAATAAACTTCCGGCAGCGGCCGCTGCGGAAGTTCCCGGTTGTTGCTGTTTGGTCGATCGCTTCGACACAAAACGTCGCTTACAGGTCCTTATTTGTCTTTCTTAGCATGCGAACCATCGCATTGACCTTGGGCGTTTTGCGTGTTTCCACAGGCACATTGAGCCATTGTTTGTCACCTCCTCTTGGTTACTTGTCCTACGCTTATTATTATAGATACTTTACTTACGAAGTACAAGTAAAGTATCTATAATAAAAAAGAGCCCTCGCTCGTAACAGCGAAGGCTCTTGTAAAGCTGGTATGCGGTTGAGAGGACTCGAACCTCCACGGGCGAAGCCCACTACCCCCTCAAGATAGCGTGTCTGCCATTCCACCACAACCGCGAATATAGATCCCATTATACTTCTTTCGCACAGAAGAGTAAAGTGGGAGCGGTTGGCTTCGGGCAAGCAGCGGCGCTCCTGTAAAATCGTTGCCGCTGCCGCTTGGTTGCGGTTATTTTTGCCATACTCGAGGCTCGGCATTCGCGCTGTTGTATTCGATACGTTCCGGCTTGATTTCCAGTATGACATAGTCCGGATCATGAGGGCCTTGAAACCATGCTTTAAACGACTCATTCCAGAGCCGCTCCCGCAATGCGTTATCCTTGCATATCTCGGCCCTTGCCTGAATTTGGAGGATGTCCGAAGAACGTTTGCCGTCATACCCGACCAGAACGTGAACATTCGGGTTGTTTTGAAGCTCGTCCACTTTATCGGTTTTGCTGTTCGTCGCCAAGTAAAGCGTAAGCCCCTCATGGAATAACGCCATATAGCGTACCATCGGCTTGTTTCCGTCTACCGTTCCGAACGAGCAGATTCGATTCGCCGCCAGCACGCCCGCTATTTGATCTTCCAGCAGCTCGGTTTGCTGCATCGTTAACCTCTCCTCTCGGCTTCCCAAATTAAGCTTGCGGTTATCTTCCCCCAAATGGCAGCGTCTATAACAAAAAAGCAAGTCTGACTTCCAGCTCTGGAAATCGGACTTGCTTTCATCGATTTGATGCTTCAATGCGGTTGAGAGGACTCGAACCTCCACGAGCGTACGCCCACTACCCCCTCAAGATAGCGTGTCTGCCATTCCACCACAACCGCGCATAGTATGACCCGTAGGGGATTCGAACCCCTGTTACCTCCGTGAAAGGGAGGTGTCTTAACCCCTTGACCAACGGGCCATGCTTAAAAGCGACAAGTGTTATTATAGCGAATAGGTTTAGGGTTGGCAATACCTTTTTTTCAAAAAAATCGCTGCCTCGGTTCATCTGTTTGGCGAACTGCAAAACCTGCCAGGCATAAGCGCGGTATGCCGGCAGGTCTTTTCCATCATGCGCTTATTTTCCGTATCCGTCGGGGTTTTGCTGCTGCCAGCGCCAGGCATCCTCGCACATTTGCGCCAATCCCCGTTCCGCCGACCAGCCCAGCTTCTCCCGGGCTTTGACAGGATTGGCGTAACATACCGCCACATCGCCGGGCCTGCGGTCTACGATACGGTAAGGAATTGTTCTCCCCGCAGCCTGTTCCATGGCCCGCACCATCTCAAGCACGCTGTACCCATTGCCGGTACCGAGGTTGTATGCTTCAACGCCCGTACTGGAGAGAACGCTCTCCACCGCCTTCACATGACCAAGCGCCAAATCGACCACGTGGATGTAGTCGCGCACGCCGGTTCCGTCCGGAGTCGGGTAATCGCTGCCGAATACTTGCAGTTCTTTCAGCTTGCCTACTGCCACTTGCGTCACGTAAGGCATCAGATTATTGGGGATCCCGTTCGGGTCCTCTCCGATGCGTCCGCTGGCGTGAGCCCCGATCGGATTAAAATAACGAAGCAGCGCAATGCTCCACTCAGGGTCGGAGATGTATATGTCGCGAAGGATGTCCTCGATCATCAGCTTCGTCCGACCGTACGGATTCGTAGCTCCCAAAGGCATCTCCTCGTCGATCGGAACCCGCTCCGGCATGCCGTATACCGTCGCCGATGAGCTGAAGACTATTTTCTTCACGCCGTGCTTCTGCATCACTTCAGCCAACAGCAGCGTGCCGGTAATGTTGTTGTGATAATATTTCAGAGGAAGACGCACCGACTCCCCCACGGCCTTCAGCCCGGCAAAATGAATGACCGCCTCGATCCGATTGTCCTGAAAAATCGCCTCAAGCCGGTCTCGGTCCAATAGGTCGGCCTGCACCTGTTTGAAGTCTTTCCCCGTAATTTCTCTCACGCGCTTCAGCGACTCCGGCTTACTGTTATCGAAGTTATCGACGACGATAATGTCATATCCGTTGTTCAATAGTTCCACACACGTATGAGTCCCGATATATCCCGCACCGCCCGTTACCAGTACCGCCACTTGCTCACCCTCCGACATCTAACGTATGGTTTACGACTCTAGCGTACACGACATGCCTGCGTTCTTGCAAGACTTGGGCTTCGATATCGTGAACGGGCGAGCTCATCCTCATCGCCGCCAATGGTCAGGCGGACAAGCGATGAACTTGCCGCTGTGCAGCGGGCGAGGTTCCGTGCATCGGCGCCCTTCTCTCAGGGTTCGAATTCCTCCGGCCTCTCCAAACGCAAAAACAACCGCCTTATTAGGCGGTTGTTTTTGCAATCTTACGGAGAGAGAGGGATTCGAACCCTCGCACCACTTACGCAGTCTAACCCCTTAGCAGAGGGTCCCCTTGAGCCACTTGGGTATCTCTCCAAGAATAATGGCTCCCCGAACAGGACTCGAACCTGTGACAACTCGATTAACAGTCGAGTGCTCTACCAACTGAGCTATCAGGGAACGACAATTGTTAATTTATCATGAATGTTTGCTCAAGTCAAGCGCCAGCAGCTTCAATTTTCCCTTACAGTGACCGCACACAAACCGCCGCGGATCGGTCTTCCGCTTGCGCAAATATTCGGCCCTGCAATCGACGCAAACAAGCTTATATCGATAAGGCTCCTTCCGCTGTAAGGCAGACGGCAGCGATTGGCAATACCGCGTCCCGCCTACAAGCGTGAGCAGCTGTTTAAATTCGTCGTCGCGGTGCTGATACCCGGACCCGAGCAAATGCAAGTGATAATGGCACAGCTCGTGCTTAATGATTTTCTCCACATCCTGCATGCCGAATTGCTCATACTGGTGCCAACTGATCTCGATATCGTGGCTGCGTGTGAAGTACCTCCCGCCGGTCGCCCTCAACCTGCGGTTAAACCTCGCCTTATGCTCAAAAGGACGTCCAAACGACGACAGCGAAATTTGTTCGACCCACTGCTGCAGCTGCCGGTCATCCATTTCCCATGTTCCCACCCCTACGTTCTTCTCTATACATATGCATTCACTTGAATTGTAACCGCAGGTTAGGCTAAACTGTCAAGTAGGAATCTTCATAAATTTGCCCGACACGCGATTCGCTATACGATAGGAGAGATTAAACTTCATGTCCAATAAAAAATACGCCCTGCTGCAAAGAAACGAACAGCTGGAATTCGTGGAAATGCCTTCCACTCATATGTACCAGCTCGCAGCGCTGAACCAACGCTTACATAAAGAGCTAGACAAATTAACGGTATCCGGCATTCCCGCGCTTCCGTACTTTATCGCAGAGTTTGAAGGGCTAGAAATTGTACGTCCCGGCTACGAGCTGCAGCACGGCCTGGATTACATCAATCGGCTTGAGCAAACGTTCGCCGCTCTGCAGCAGCAAGAGAAACAATACCCGCTCGTATCCCTCCTCACGGAAATTCGCGCCCTCCAGGCTCAGCTGGAGCAATGGTACGAAGAGGAAGAAGAACTCGCCTAATCATGAGGACCTGCACCCCATAGCCCTCTCGCCCATATGTTAGTCGTATAGCAGTTAGAGGGAAGGGGCTGATGGGCTTGCCACAATGGCTTTGCAACCAACTGATGCGTGCGTTTTACAACAAAAACCGGCGGCAAATTCGATTGCTTAACGACTGCTGGTATTTTTACCGCACCCGTAAATCCGAATCCGATTCGTCCGCATCCAACTTTCAACCTTAACATCAACAAACACGCCAACCGTCAAATAGAGCATATGCCAGACTTAAGGGAACCTGCCTCCATTTTCCCTTGTTCCGGCCTATGCTCTATTTTATGCCACTTAAGGCTTTTTCATCGTAAGCCCGACGCGGCCTTTTTTCATATCGATATTCAGCACCCAGACGGTGACGACGTCGCCAACCGAGACGACATCCATCGGATGCTTCACGTACGAGTTGCTCATCTGGGAGATGTGTACCAGCCCGTCGTTCTTGATCCCGATATCCACGAATGCGCCGAAGTCAATGACATTGCGCACGGTACCCTTCAGCTCCATGCCCGGCGTCAAATCCTCGAGCTGCAGCACGTCGGTGCGGAAAATCGGCGCCTCCAGCTCCTCCCGGGGATCGCGACCCGGACGCAGCAGCGAGTCCAAAATATCCCGCAGCGTCGGAACCCCGACACCCAGCTTCGTTGCCAGCTCCTCCGGCTCCAGCCGCTGCAGCATCGACTTCAGCTCCTCGCTGCCCAGCTTCGCCAGCTCCAGCTTCAGCTCCTTGAAAAGCCGGTCCACCACCGCGTACGACTCCGGATGAATCGGCGTATTATCGAGCGGGTTAGCCCCGTCCGGAATACGCAGGAAGCCGACGCACTGCTCGAACGCCTTGGCGCCGAGGCGAGGGACTTTTTGCAACTGCTGCCGGTTCTCGAATTTCCCGTTCTCATCGCGGTACTTCACGATGTTCTTCGCCAGCGTACTGTTAATCCCCGAGACGTACGACAGCAGCGAAGGCGACGCCGTGTTGACGTCGACGCCGACATGGTTCACCGCCGACTCGACGACGAACGTCAAGCTTTCCTCCAGACGCTTCTGCGACACGTCATGCTGGTACTGCCCGACGCCGATCGCTTTCGGCTCGATCTTCACAAGCTCCGCGAGCGGATCCTGTACCCGGCGGGCGATCGATATGGCGCTCCGTTCAGCCACGTCCAGATCGGGAAACTCCGACTGGGCCAGCTTGGAAGCCGAGTACACGCTTGCCCCCGCCTCGTTCACGATCAAGTAGGCCAGCTTGCGCTGCTTGATCTCTCCGATCAACCCGGCGACGAACTGCTCCGTTTCCCGCGAAGCCGTCCCGTTGCCGATGACGATCAGCTCTACGCCGTACGAGTCGATCAATCGTTTGAAGACCGCCTTCGCTTCGGCGACTTTATTATTCGGAGGCGTCGGGTACGTGACCGCGATCTCAAGCATTTTGCCGGTATCGTCGACGACAGCCAGCTTACAGCCCGTCCGGAACGCCGGGTCCACGCCAAGCACGACCTTCCCCTTCACCGGAGGCTGCAGCAGAAGGTTCCGCAAGTTTTCCGCGAACACCTCGATCGCTTTCTCCTCAGCCTTCTCGGTCATCTCACCCCGCACCTCGCGCTCAATGGAGGGAGCCAGCAGCCGCTTATAAGCATCCTCGACCACCGCCGCAAGCGTATCGCGTACAATGGAGGGTCCCTTCAACAGCTGTTTGCCAATGTAGTCGTGAATACGTTCTACCGGCACCTCCAGCGTTACTTTCAGCACGTCCTCCCGCTCCCCGCGATTAATCGCCAGAATGCGATGCGGTGGCAGCTTGCGGACCGGCTCCTGGTAGCTGTAATACATCTCGTACACCGACTCCAGCTCGGCATTCTTCGCCTCCGAGCGCAGGATGCCCTGATCAAACGTATACTTGCGCACCCATGCGCGAATTTTGGCGTCGTCGGCCACTTGCTCCGCTATAATGTCCATCGCGCCCTGAACGGCTTCCTCGGCCGTCTGAACGCCTTTGTCCGAATTTATGTATTTCGATGCTTCCGTCAGCATATCGCCCTGCCTAGGCTGCGACACGATCCACTGGGCGAGCGGCTCCAGCCCTTTTTCCTTGGCGACGCTGGCGCGGGTTTTACGCTTTTGCCGGTAAGGGCGGTACAGATCCTCGACCTCCTGAAGCTTCACAGCTTGTTCGATTGCCGAACGCAGCTCGCCCGTCAGCTTCCCTTGCTCGTCAATAAGCCGGATAACCTCCAGCTTCCGATTCTCCAAGTTGCGGAGATACGTCAGCCTCTCTTCAATGTCCCGCAGCTGATTCTCATCGAGCTCCCCCGTCATTTCCTTCCGGTACCGCGCGATAAAAGGAATCGTGTTCCCCTCGTCAAGCAGACCGACCGTCGTTTTGACGCGTCCGCTTCCGATCTGGAGCTCCGCCGCAATCTGCTTCAGGATGCGTTCCTGAATCGCAGCCTTCATCTCCGCTGTCAATTCGAAGGCTTGACGCTCCTCCTGCTGTTCCGTTTGAATCGTTTGCTCTTTGGCCATCCGTACGACTCCTCCCGACATACGAAAAAACGAGGGCCCCTGTACGCCCCCGCTTCATACGCTGTTTTAAAACTCGATTAGTCCGACGCTAATCTGCAAAGCTTCATCGACCTTGCGCATGGTTTCTTCATCCAAGTGCGTAATTTTGTCCGTTAGACGCTGTTTATCAATCGTCCTGATTTGTTCCAGCAGAATGACCGAGTCCCTGTCAAAACCGTGCGCTTCCGCGTCAATCTCCACGTGCGTCGGCAGCTTGGCCTTCTGAATCTGCGCCGTAATCGCCGCCACGATCACCGTGGGACTGAAGCGATTGCCGATATCATTCTGAATAATCAGAACAGGCCGAATGCCCCCCTGCTCCGAACCAACAACCGGGGAAAGATCCGCGAAAAAAACATCGCCACGTTTGACAATCACTCGCTACACCCCGCTAACCAGACGGTCAAGCGTATGATCCGCTTCTTCCTCCGCCTGAAATGCTTCCGAGGCCATGTTAAGGTTAATTTTCGCCATTTCCATGTACCCACGCTGCATCGACTCGCGCAAGTGTCTTTTCTTGCGTTCGACAAGGTAAAGTTTCATGGCCTGACGGATAAATTCGCTGCGGTTGGAGTTCTCCTTCTCGACCAGATGGTCGACTTCCTCCAGTAAATAATCCGGCAGACTGATCATGATGCGCTTCGTGTTATGAGCATTGGCCACCTGTTCATGCACCCCCAAGAGACATACCAAAAGCTTATTTCCATTATGGCAATCTTCCAGAAAAAATATACAAGACCAATATATGCGCCAAGTATATCAATTATGCTATACCCCCGATAATCACATGAGTATGTGCTATACATATTCGCGGAAAAACAAGAAAATCCTCTCAATGGCATGCAAAAAATAGAGTGGAAATTGTCACCAGTACCTATTTCTAGCGTTCATGCTGCGAATTTTGCCGTTCCCTGTCGGCCAAGCCCATGAACGAGCGCTAGTGCCGATAGGGATGATGCGGCATTTGCAGCCCATCCGCCCGCTTAGGCTTCCCGTTCCCACATATGCCTGAGCAGCGGATTCACCGACCTTACGACCCGCCCGTCCTTCACATACACCCGCGGGACGCGGTGGGAGATCATACAGACGATTTCGTAGTTAATTGTACCGAGCCAGCTTGCGTGCTCCTCTGCCGTGATCCTCTCGCTGCCTTGAGCTCCTAGGATTACAACCTCTTCTTCCATCGAAATATCGGCAATACCCGTCGCGTTTACCATGCACTGATCCATACAAATCCGGCCCACGACCGGCACCCGGCGTCCCCGTATGAGCACCTCGGCCTTCCCGGTCAGCATCCGCGAGTACCCGTCCGCATACCCGATCGGCAGCGTCGCGATCGTCTCCTCGCCGCTCGTCCGGTAGATCGCCCCGTAGCTGACGCCCTCGCCGGCAGGCACCTGCTTCACCATCGCTACGCCTGTCTTGATGCTCAGCACCGGCTGGAGAGCGACCTGCTGTTTATTCACTTCCTCGGACGGATACAAGCCGTACATGCCGATGCCTAAGCGCACCATATTGAACGTATATTCCGGCAAATCAATCGCCGCGGCGCTGTTGCCCGCATGTACAAGCGGAAATTCGAACCCTTGACCGCGGAAATGTTCCACGACCCGCGCAAACTTCGCGTACTGTCCAAACGTATGGCTTTTGTCCGTTTCGTCAGCGCAAGCGTAATGCGTGAACAAACCTTCGACCTCGATCCCCGCCGTCCGTCTCGCCCGTTCAATAAAACGGATCGCCTCGTCCTCCGGACCAATCCCGAGACGATTCATACCGGAATCCAGTTTAACATGTATCTTCAGCGGCCTGGCGGCGGATTCAGCGGGCTGCAGCCGCTCCCAGGCGTCCAATATTTCATCCGTATATACATTTAGCGTAATATCGTGCTCCCAGGCCGTCACAAGCCCTTCCGGAGGCGTATAGCCCAGCACCAGCATCGGTGCCGTAATGCCCGCTCTTCGCAGCTCCAACCCTTCATCGAGAAAAGCGACGGCGATGTACTCCACGCCATCCTGCAGCGCCTCGCGGCACACCTCAACCGCCCCGTGCCCATAAGCGTCCGCTTTCACGACCGCCATCATCCGCACATGTGCAGGCAGCACCGCCCGGAACGCCTCCAGGTTGTGACGCAGCGCATCTAAACTTATTTCTACGCGTGTAGGTCTATAAAAAGAATCCACATATTCCACCTTCTTCTGCCTCTTTGACCCTACCTATGTTAATCCGACTACTCCCGGCTGTCAACAAACAGAACCCTGACAACTGACTGAGATGGAACCGACTCCTTGCTTAATGAGCTAACAAATAGGACCTTCGTGTTTACTGCTGTATCACAAATACGGTATAATGATTACATTAGCAAACAACAGGGGATGAACACATCGAGCGAACAAGTGCTGCACTTGATCCTTGATGAAATGCGGGAGATTAAGTCGGATGTGAAGCAGGTGCGGTCCGAGCTTGCAGATGTCCGTTCGGAAGTTACAGAGGTTCGTACCGAGGTTACAGGGATTCGTTCCGAGCTTGCAGAAGAGCTTCTGCCACACACTCCCGAGCGAAACAAGGTTTGCTTAACTGGAACGATGCGTGTATGTAAGCCTTATTGGGGAGACTCTTTCTTTAAACCGTATTCTTTCAGGTCTTCTTCTTACTTTATGATGATGGCAAAATCTCCATACCATGATTTGGAACAGGAAAAGAAGCCTCCCCTGGCTCCGATTATGCAGCCTAGAAAGACTTCCTGTGTGTAGTTTTTATTGGGATTTGTAATATTTATCTGCTTGCTCCTCCACCACTAATTCCCTGCTTGCAGCCTTCACCTTGCAAGTATTCCGAAATTTTTACTTACCCATTTCTCCTTGTACCGCTTGAGCCACCTTAATCATCTCCGTCACAGGCAGGTCGCCCGTGGACAAACGGAACTCCACACCGTCATACGTCCAAGTCAACGTCTTCTTATCGTCACCCGTCACTACGCCCAGCGTAAAGCCCAGATCCAGAATATCCCCCGGCAAAATAGACACCGTTTTCTCCTGAGGACGCGACTCGATCAACGAGTAGTTGTACTTACCTGAGTAGCGCAGCATGACCGCTTTCTCTTCGCCAAGCTTCAGTTCGGTTGTATCCTGCTTCTTTACACCGCTCGGGATGTAATTCGGCTCGATGATCCCGAACGATTGCTGCTTGTTGGTATTGCCGACAGCAGCCGATTTATCCGTCGTTTTACCATTCGCACTGCCCGCTTGACCGCTGTTTGCCTTACTGTCGGACCCTTGAGCTCCGTTTGCTGCTTTATCACCGGTTGCTTGCCCGTTAGCAGCCTTATCCGTACCTTGCGTATCGGCTGCTCCAGCTTTATCTCCTTCATGGTCATGACCCAGCGTCGGCAGCGTCTTCATATCCCAGCCCGTCATGTTGCGCTGCATATCAAATTGGTCCTTCTCGAACTTCGTGCCGAATTCAAACTTCTCGAATTTAACAACAACCATGACATTATTGTTCGTGTCGGACACTTCCACATGCTGCGGTGCATAGTTTTTCTTATCCAGCCACACCTTCTGGCGGGCTAGCGATCCGTTCTGGTAGTTCGCGGCTACGTCGAACACATACGATTTATCGTCCGTCGTAAATTGACGCTCGTTATCCATCAGAATGCTTTGCACGAGCGACTGGTACAAGTATACCTGTCCTTGATTCTCCGGCCAATCGCTCTGGAAACGGAAGCTTTTGTTCAAATGCGGCGTCAGCACGAACACCCCGTCATCGTTGCGCAGCACGATCTGGGTGATGTCCTTCTTCGCATTCGTCAGCGCGATCCGGTAGTACGACTCCGCCATATAGCAAACTTCGACCGAATACTCCTGCGGCTCCGTCCCCGTATTCAGCGTCATCGTGCCTTCGGCATGATAGCTATCCAGCTTGTTGACGATGCTGTCCAATTCCCTTACAACCGAGCCTGCATCCTTCTTCCCAAGTAATCCGCATCCCGAAAGCACCAAGCTCAAGCACAACGTCAGAGCTACCGCCCATTTAAATCGCCGCATTGCTCTCATCCCTCCACCACATTGTCATTGTCCAACTTGATAACATGTCTATGTGGGGACTTGGACGATTATGCGGACAAAGTTGGGGGAGGAAATAAAAACTCCTATAACCGGCCGGTTATAGGAGCTGCCTATCCTATTAGTTTTCTATTTTGCAAAAACTCAACGATCTTATCTACTGATTCTTGGATACTAAGCTTATCTGTCTCAATCACTAATTCTGGGTTAGCCGGCACTTCATAGGGCGACGAAATACCCGTAAAATCTTTGATCTCACCATTCCGGGCTTTCTTATACAACCCCTTAGGATCTCTTTTCTCACACTCTTCCAGGGAGCAAGAAACATGAATTTCGATAAATTCATCCTGATTAAATAACTTACGTACCATATCCCGATCTTCTTGGAATGGAGAAATGAATGCCGTAATTGTGAACAGACCCGCATCCACAAAAAGCTTTGCAACTTCACCGATCCGGCGAATGTTTTCTTTCCGGTCTTCCACGCTAAATCCCAAGTTTTTATTTAGACCGTGTCGTATGTTATCGCCGTCTAGCACATAAGAACGAATATTTCTTGCAAATAGCTCTCGTTCAAGTGATACAGCTAGCGAGGACTTCCCTGAGCCAGAAAGTCCAGTGAGCCACAATACACAGCTGCCATGCTGGTTCAACTGATGGCGATCTGCTTTTCCAATTACAGCTTGATGCCAAGTTATATTACGTGAATCTGAAGTCATGATATTCCACAACCTATCTTTGATTGATTCTTGTAGGTATCATACTATACAAATGACGCCTACAACAAGCAAAATCCCCATATTCAGGGATTTTCCTAGTATGCATTCTTATTTATAAAGCCGTTTACAATCGTCTTCCAAATAATCCTGATATCGAAAATAAAGCTCCAATTCTCGATATAAAAGATATCATGCTTAATTCGATCTTCGATGGACGTATCCCCGCGAAAACCACTAGCCTGAGCCCAACCTGTGATCCCAGGACGAATATGATGCTTCACCATATACTTCGGAATCTCTTCCTTGAACTGTTCGACGAAATAAGGTCTTTCCGGCCGTGGCCCCACGACGCTCATATGACCAAATAGAACATTAAAGAACTGCGGCAATTCGTCTAGACTTGTTTTGCGCAGGAACGAACCAAATTTTGTTTTCCTGGGGTCATTTTCCGTTGTCCACTTCGTGTCGGAATCGGACTCCTTCTGAACCTTCATCGAGCGGAATTTGTACATCATGAACGTGCGTCGATTTAATCCTACGCGCTCTTGTTTAAAAATAACCGGACCAGGTGAGGTCAGCTTAATTCCAATTGCAATACAGATCAATAGAGGAAGAGTAAGAATAATGGCGATTAGCGAGAAAATAATATCGAAAGCGCGTTTGAAAAACCGATTGCGGAATTCATCTAGCGGAATATCCCGCACATTAATGAGTGGAATCCCTGCAAAATTATCAAAATAAGGCTTAGACGGCAGGTAATCATAATAGTCTGGGATAATTAATGTCTTCAATCCAGCTTTCTCACAAATATTGATGATCTTCCCATACTTATGATGGGCTGCAAGCGGCAGTGCTATGATTACTTCATCAATGATTAAGCTCTCTAGAATTCTCTCCAGTTCATCAATCTGACCTAAAATCGGTTTATAGGATTCGAACCCCACTTCATGTGTTGTCTGGTGATCATCTAAGAATCCAACCACCTCATATCCCAGTTCAGGATGCTGCAGCAGGTTTTGATAGAACCGTTTGCCTAATGTCCCCGCTCCTAGAATCAATACGAACTGCTTGTTGTAACCTCTTTCTCGGAGTTGCCTCAGTACATGCTTCAAGATGTACCGGTAAAAACTAATCATGATTATATTGTTCACAAGGAAAAGAAGTAAGTAGGATCGAGAGATATGAACTTCCTTGAAGATAAACAAAAAGCTAAGTAAGATCAGTAAGCTCACCGTATATACCTGAATAACGGTAAAAAGCTCGTAAGAGAATTTCTTACGACGTTTCGGTGTGTAAAAGTTAACGAAATAACTCAGGAAGATCGCAATACCACCATAAATCAGGCTCCATAGAGCATAATCCGCAATAGGTAAGGTATTCTCGTATGGGATCCAACCACTCCGAAATTTAAGCCACCAAGAGAACAAGAATACAAGCTGAATGAAGATGAAGTCTGTTATAGCATACACTTGCGTTAAAAAGCCTTGGCTTTGTCGAATCAAGTATCATCACCTCACCGATCCAAAGCGATTTAATATAATGGATATTGCTAATTTAAGGCCGACCCCAGCATACACCAGAAGATTAACCACCCAGGAGTACTTCTTCTCATAATGTTTCTTATGAAATAAGATCATGGCACGATGGAATTCGTATATAATTTTGAAGGGCCTCCGTCGGCTGCTAGCGCCTTTATAATGAACGATCTCCGTGTAAGGATAATAATGAATCCCCCAGCCCGCTTCCTTTATTCTATAACACCAGTCAATATCTTCGCCATACATAAAAAAATCCTCGTCAAGCATTCCAACCTGATCGATTACTTCCCGACGAACCATCATGAAGGCACCCACAAGACAATCTACCGGGTAGTCCTGATCCGGGTCCAAATAAGACAGTTGATATTGATTAAATCTGGGCACTCTAGGAAACAGCTTGGCGAAACCGAATGCATAGTAAAATGACGCCGAGGGCGTGGGAAAGCCACGTCGGCATGCCTTGTCCAACGATCCATCAGGTAATACCACCTTACAGCCTGCGGCGCCAACTGTTGGTCGCTGGTCCATGAACTGCAGCATGACATCTAATGTATCCGAATTCACGATCGTATCGGAGTTAAGCAGCAGTACATATCTTCCCCGTGCAATCTTCATAGCCTGATTGTTACCTTTGGAAAAACCCACATTGACTTGATTCCGAATAAGCTCTATTTCAGGGTAATGCCTCTCGAAGGCTTCTATAGATCCATCTGTAGAATGATTGTCCACCAAGATGATTTCGTAAAGATATTCCGTAACCGAATTACGAATCGATTCGAGACAATTCAAGGTCAGCTGCTTTGTATTGTAATTCAATACAATAATGCTTAGGTCCATGGTATCTCCCATACAATGTTTGATATTGATTATATCATCAATGCGTCAACGATGAAAACGCACGGACATTTTCCTAATAAATGTAATACGCCAAAATAAGCCATTCCCCATCATACCGAATGGCTTATTTGCGCTGAGGCAGATAAATCCGAGATCATTATATTAACCGAACCATCGGTAAATATTGGAGTTATTCTCCTTTTGGTTTAACTTAATCCATCTTCTTTTAGCCAGAACGGCAGGAAGCTTTCTCCAAAAATCGATCCAAGCCGGCAGTAGCATCGGTTCCTTGACAAGAGCATAGCCGAGGCTGAGAATCTCATACGGCACTATGGAAAACAAGTGACGAAATACATAAGAGATTCGGTCGTTTTTCAACATCATTTTATATCGGTTAATGTAAGAAAGTCGTCGAACGAAAACAGGCTGCTGCTTCCGATTTCCTGATTTCCATCCGCGCTCGTGGATAGCTATGGCCTTCGATTCGTAGTAAGCTTTCCATCCCAGAAGCTGTGCGCGCCAAGCTACATCTACATCTTCTTTATAGGCAAAAAAGTCTGCATCGAAAAACTCGCCCTCAATGCTGATATCTTCAACCATCTCGCGCTTGTAAAGCGCGGCAGCGCCGGAAACGCCGAAAACCTCGGAAGACTCGTTCCAATCCGAAGCAGGTTCCTCTGCTCCGCGATCGAAAGCCCTTCTGGCACAATTCATGATGAGACCCGTACTGTCTACGGTCCCTTGATCCTGTGAACGAAGAAGTTTTCCAGTAGCGCTGCCCACCACAGGAAAACGTTCCATTACGCCAACAAGATAAGCGACATATTCTTCGTGGAGTTGGATATCCGGATTCAGCACGAGATAGTAATGGCTTGAAGATGTATGTATAGCCAGATTATGAGCCGGAGCAAAACCAGTATTGGAATGGTTAAGTATCGTTTCGACCTTACCCTGAAACTTTTCCAGTATAGCTCTGGTCCCGTCCGAAGAAGCATTATCTACTACGATAATTTGAGCAATCGGATAGGTCTGCCTTAAGACAGCTTCCAGACATTCTTCGATATAAGCTTCACTGTTGTAAGTGACGATGTGAACGCTCACTGTCTTCATTTATTTTCTTCACTCAGTTCTCTTAAGAAATCTCGAAGAGCCTCTCTCCAATGGGGTAAATCTTGAAAGCCGTTTGCCCTGATAGACAAATGGTCCATCACCGAATATTTCGGCCGCGGGGCAGGTCTAAGAAATTCCTCCGTAGAACATGGCTCCACTTTGACGCTAATGCCACTTTCTTCAAAGATAGCACAGGCAAATTCATACCAAGAACATATTCCTTTATTGGAGGCATGATAAATTCCATATCGATCTGTAACAATCAATTCGGATAAAAACCTGGCCAAATCCACTGTGTAAGTAGGCGAACCGATCTGATCGGCAACAACTTTTAATGTACCCTGCTCTTTCGCAAGCTTGAGCATCGTTTTAACAAAGTTGGAGCCTTCCCGTCCATATACCCACGATGTTCTAACGATAAAATATTTGGAGGATAAGGTTTGGGTCACATGTTCGCCGGCTCTTTTCGTTTTCCCGTAAACGCTCTGCGGATTTGTATGGTCGTATTCTTTATACGGCGTAGATGCTGTACCATCGAATACATAATCGGTACTAAGATAACAAAATTTGGCACCAACTTCTTCCGCGGCCACAGCTAAATTTCGTGTCCCAAAGACATTGACTTTATATGCCGTATCCTCATCAGTTTCAGCTAAGTCTACAGCGGTATAAGCCGCGCAATGTACGATCACATCCGGTTGTATTTCCAGGATCCGCGATTTGCATTGATCTTCAAAGGTGACATCTAACTCTCTGCGACCTAAAGCATATACCTCATGTTGATCCTTTAATTGAATATCCAGATCCTTGCCTAATTGCCCGTTCGCACCCGTTATTAATATTCTCACTTTTTATTCACCCATCCGAGAACCGTATTGCTTCGCATAATATTGCTGATACTCCCCGGACTGAATTTTTTTCCACCACTCTTGGTTGTCGATATACCAATGAATCGTTTCTTTAATGCCTGATGCGAAGTTATACTTCGGTACCCAACCCAATTCGGTGCGAATTTTGGCAGCATCAATGCCGTATCTTCGGTCATGGCCAGGCCGGTCTTGAACGTATCGAATCAGCGACTCTGGCTTACCTAATTCTTTAAGCACTGTTTTTACAATATGAATGTTCGTATGTTCGTTATTGCCGCCAATATTATAGATTTCCCCATTCACGCCTCTATGGAGTACAAGATCAATCGCACTGCAATGATCCTCAACATACAACCAATCGCGAATATTCAAGCCATCCCCGTATACGGGTAAAGGTTTATCGTTTAGTGCATTTGCTATCATCAGTGGAATGAGTTTCTCCGGAAATTGATACGGTCCGTAATTATTAGAGCAGCGAGTAATATTCACCGGCAGTCCAAAAGTCTCGTGATACGCGCGAACAAGCAAATCGCCTCCGGCTTTACTTGCGGAATATGGGCTGTTTGGTGATAACGGAGTCGTTTCCGTGAAAAGACCGGTTTCTCCTAAAGAACCATAAACCTCATCCGTTGACACCTGAACGAATTTCGAAACTTTATGGATTTTTGCAGCATCCAAAAGAACCTGTGTCCCCATCACGTTCGTTTTAACAAAAACATCAGGTTCCAAAATACTGCGATCCACATGAGACTCCGCTGCAAAATTAACAACAAGGTCAATGCCTTGCCGGAACAAACCATACATGGCTTCGCGATCTGCAATATCGGCTCTAACAAACTGGTAGTTCGGATTGTTTTGTATGCTTCTCAAATTGTCCAAATTCCCGGAATAAGTCAACGCATCGACATTGATGATCTGATACTCTGGATATTTATTGAGCATGTATAACATGAAGTTGGTTCCGATGAAACCCGCACCGCCAGTTACGAGTAGCTTCACGTCATCCCCACCTAATCGAAATTAACACTACAACGTAGTTTAAAAAATGATGAACAAGGAAAACAAAATATGGTAAGTTGAAGGTCGGATTCGGTCGTAAGGTTACTTCATAGACAGGATGGACACGTATGGACATTGGAATAAACCAGCATCCACTGGTTGGCAATTTGAAAGAGTTTCAACCCCTTTCTTATGTTTTGGTGAATGGTACCGAGAATGAGGAGATATAGAACCATATGGTTCGTACGTGGCATTATCTTGGCTATGAAAGTATGATCGGCCCCAGGCTCAAGTATCAGGTGCTTTACCTTGACATGCCCATCGCTGCAATCAGCTTTAATCGCGCTTCCTTACGCGTCGGCGTAAGGGATCAGTGGCTGGGCTGGGATGACGATGGCAAGCACAAGCTGCTTTCCCATGTAGTCAACAACAACCGTTTTCTCATTTTGCCATGGGTTCGCATTAAGAACCTGGCTTCTCATGTATTGTCCCAATCCCTTCGTCTACTCCAAAACGACTGGCCTAGACTTCACGGTGTTACGCCTTACGCAGTGGAAATGTTCGTAGACTTCACTCGTTATCCCGGAACCTGCTATAAAGCCGCTAACTGGCGGTACGTAAGCGAGACCCGCGGCTTTGGCAAGGTAGGCAAACGCTTTGTGTATCATGGAAATCGAAAGGGTGTCTTCCTTTACCTGTTGGGTCGGAAGCTGCCGAAATTCATTGCCCAACTCCCACGGCGACCGGATCCCATTTGGATCGCGTGAGGTCATGGGACATGATGTTGAGCAGACCGGATTGGAGTCCGGAATTATTTGCCGAGGTCGGATTGAACGAACAATCCGTCACCGCTTTGGGTTCGCTTCTTGGCAGCTACCTGAGTAGCTACGCTTCTTGTTTTTCTCGCAGCGACCAGCAGTATAATTGCGAAACTTACATCAAAGGGCTGCTAAGCGACTTGGACCGCAAAAGTGTAATGCTCCCCATTGTCAAGACACGATTTTTTGAGGAATAAGTTATGTCCTCCAATCTCGTAATCTATTAAATTAGGATGCGATTTTTTCGACATTTTGGGCATAACA
>NZ_BCPS01000039.1:0-5695 GCF_016586185.1 Paenibacillus sp. EPM92 | reverse complement strand
GCACCGATCCGATTGCTTTGCGGTATGAGGACGAAAAGGCGGTGCGCACGCTGCAGCTCTTTCTGAAAGACGCACGTGGGATGATAAGCAAATGAAACAGACCTATCAGGACAGGGTCTGTGCTACCGCAAACGATCCAAACGGCATGATTACGGTGGACGGCTCCAATTTTGGAAAGAAAGGAACCAAATCTGCAGGCGTCTGGCGCCAATATTGCGGCAGTAAAGGGAAAGTCGAAAACTGCCAAGCTGGCGTATTCATCGGTTACTCTGGGACCGGCGGCTACGGGTTGCTGGATGCTAGACTGTATTTGCCTGAGGCGTGGTTTGATGATGAGCGTAAGGCTCACTGGTCTTCATGCGGCATTCCGGAAACGACCGTGTTTCGCACCAAGCCACAGCTTGCTCTTGACATGATCCAGGATGCCGTAAAGCAGCATGTGTTCCAATTCAAGTGGGTCGGTTGCGACGGCGCATTTGGCTGCGATACCGAATTTCGAAAAGGCTTGCCCGCCTCCGTACTATTCTTCGCGGATCTTTACAGTAATCAGCGTGTATTCCGAGAACGCCCGAACTGGTCGCTTCCAGAACGAAAAGGGCGCGGGAGAGCGCCAACCAAGCAGACTCCTTCCATTCCAGCAGTCCCGGTTTCTGCCATTGCAGAAGATGAATCGCGCCTTGGGAAAACATTGTACTGATGGAAGGCTCCAAAAGACCGGTGCGTACGTTAGTTAAAACTTGCCGGATTGTTGAATTGCATGACGGCAAGGATGGCTGAACTTTGGCTCTACATCCGCAAGTATGAAGATGGCCGGATCAAATACGCGGTTTGCAACGGCCCGCTGATATCGACGTCCGAGAATTACACCATGCGGCTACTCTGCGCTGGCCTATTGAGCAATGCTTCCAAGAGTGCAAAAGCTTTCTCGGAATGGCCGATTATGAAACGCGATCTTACGTAGGCTGGCATCGGCACATGTTGCTGACCATGGTGGCACATCTGTTAGTATTGGAGGTACGCAAACAGTTTCAAAAAAAACGGAAGCGGCGACAGCCATTCCATCTTGACGATGCGCCAAGCATTGATCTTGATCATAGCTGCAATCACGCAAGACCCGTCCGCCATCAAAAGAGCGGTACGGGATGTTTCGTATTACCAAAAATCAAACGCCAAAACCTACCGTTCCCACAGCAAAAAGCGTCATATGAGTTCCGCATGATTGTTAATTAACAGACTACGTTGTAGTGTTAATAATGATTATACTTAGGGCTTGCTGAATGGCGAAAAAGCGGTGAAAAAACCGCATAGTAACAAGGATTTCAGGCCCTTTATGGTAAGCGTCAAATAACTCGGTGGATAGAAAAAAGAGCAAAACCCGTGTAAACAGAGCTTTGCTCTATTGGCAGGCTTCCTGGACTTCTGGGCTCCAGGGAAGGTAATCTTCAAGAAACTCCGGATGTTGTCCAAACTGAACCCCCGGCAATTGGCTGAAGATGAATTGAAGATATTTAAACGGATTAAGACCATTTGCCTTAGCACTTTCGATGATGCTGTAAACGGCGGCACTCGCCGAAGCTCCTTTCGGACTTCCGCTAAAGAGCCAGTTTTTCCTTCCAATTGTAAAGGGTCGAATACTGTTTTCGGCAAGGTTGTTGGATATGGAGCAGTTGCCATCCTGAAGATAATTCATAAACTTTCCCTTATGATTTAGGGCATAAGTCAAGGCTTCACCTAGTTTGGATTTGGGCAGCACCTTACCTTTGGTGGAATCGATCCATACCCAAAAAGCCTCCAAGACGGGTTTTTCTCGTTCCAGACGCTCAGATTTACGTTGTTCGCTCGAAAGGTCTTCAAGCTTTTTTTCAATCTCGAAAAGTTTGTTACAGAATGTAATGCCTTGGCTTGGAAGGGTGGCTTCCGGGCTCTGTATATCTTTCGGAAGGGAATCTACGAATTTCCTTCGAAGATGTGTCCAACAGAGGCATCTTGTGACACCCGGAATCTTTGTGTACCCGGAGTATGCATCCGAGTGAAGGTACCCATTGAATCCCTTTAGGAATTTCTGAGGGTATTTGCCACTTCTGCCAGGTTGGTATTCGAAAATTCGAATGGGGTGTTTGCCATGCTGGCCGCTGCTGTATACCCACATATAGGAATCGGTGGTATTCTTTCGCCCCTCTTCATTCATGACTTGGACGACAGTTTCATCCGCATGTAAATACTTTTCCTGCAGGAGTTTTTGATGCATTAGCCCCACCAATGGAGCTAGCCAGTCGCGGGACGCAGCTTGAATCCAGTTGGCCATGGTCGCACGGCTAAGGTTTACGCCCAGTGTCCGCCACTCCTTTTCCTGACGGTACAGGGGAAGGGCGTTGACGAATTTCTGATGCATGACCCATGCCACTGTGGAAGGAGAAGCCATGGAGTGCTGGATCACCGGATAAGGCATGGGTGACTTTTCCATGTAGGGTTTCCCGTTCTTACGACAGGTACGGCACTCAAAGGTTTCACGGTAATAATCGATGGCTCTGACTTTGGCAGGAATGAACTCGATTTCAGTTCGGACGAACTCTTCGCCAACCGATACAAGTGCGGTGCTGCATGCTTCGCAAAAGCAGTCTTGTTTATCAAGGGTGCAAAGGCGTTTGTCGTGAGGAATATCCTTCAAGAGTTCCATCCGCTGACCTTGAAATTTCTTTCGCCGGTACCCTTGTATCTCCTTAAGGTCAGGCTCTGGCGCCGTCGGATCCGCTTCGATTTCTGCTTCATCAAAAAGAGACATCTGCCCCAAAGAAAGGGACGATGTCTTCTCGGTACTTCTGCCGAAGAGTTTGCGCGTTAGATATTCAACCGTATCGTGAAGCCGTTTGTTCTCCAGTTCCAGTTCGCCTATGCGTTTTTCGAGTACTTTTACCTGCTCCGCAGCGCTCATGAATACAGTTCCTTTACCGTTTTCTACTGTATCCATTATAGCATAAAAATGCCGAAAAACCCAGTAATTATGCGCATTTTCGGAGTTTTTCACCGTTAAAGACAGGCCGTAATATGGAGTTTTTTTACGGCCTTAGGTTGATCTATGGACAGGCCTTCCAGAAGCCAACGAAATTCCTGGTAGGTGATGGAGCGAACGGCTTCGGCATTCATTGGCCATTGAAAACTTCCGTTTTCCAGTCGCTTGTAAAGGAGGACAAATCCATCTCCTTCCCAACAGAGTGCTTTCATTCGATTACGTTGCCGGCCACAAAAGAGAAACAGACTGTTTTGGAAAGGGTTTAACTGAAAATTCTGCTGGACGATTGCGGCAAGTCCATCAATTGACTTCCGCATGTCGGTATACCCACAGGCGACATAGATTTTCTCCGCTTTTGAGATATCACCGAACATGTTGCAATGCCCTCAAGGTGTTTTCGATCAAGGTTGCTGATGCATTGTTGCGAATCTCCAGTGTTACAGCGCCAAAACGTATTACGATATCTGACAATACTTCTTGATCACCAGAATCAGTACCAGCTGTAGAGACTGGAATGTTTACTGGTACGAATGGATTGGTAATTGGGTTGTTTTGAGAATAAAGTGACGGGAGGGCTTCGCATGCGGCAGCGCGCACGCGCCTCAACCAATAATAATAAGTTTTAGGATTAATGTCATGATCAGCACACCAGGCAGAGATCGTTTGTCCACTACTGCGACATTCTCGGACAATCTCAGTCCATTTGTTTAATCGATACTGGTTAGTAACTTCCCTGGTATTCAACTCTAAACCTCCCTTTGGAGTTTTTCGATCGAAGTCGAAAAACTCTACAAACTCCAATTAAGGGAATTGTCTCAAAGACTGAGGGAGATTTCTATACACTAACTTATTAGACGCTTACCCTTTATGTCGAAATCATATGCAAAGGAAAGCGTTGTGAACGGACCAAAAGCCTTGCAGATGGAGTGACGAACGTGTTCAAACCGACCGCGCATCTTGAAAATCAATTGATCCTGCCCAAGCGATTTCTTTCTGCCCTTCGGCGGCAAGCTGGACGAAGAAAATCGCTGGGTTCAGTTGGCGCGGTTGGTGCCGTGGGCAGAGGCCGAGAAAAAATACGGACAGTTTTTCAAAGACACCTTCCGCGGACAGCAAACGATCAGTCTGCGAATGGGTCTTGGCGCGCTCATCATCCAAGAGAGAATGCAGTTGACCGACAGGGAAACGTTGGAGTCGATCAGCGAAAATCCATACATGCAATACTTCATCGGTCTGTCCGGATTCGTGATGAAGCAACCGTTTCATCACTCCATGATGACGCATTTCCGGAAGCGTCTGACGGATGTGCTGGCTGAATTGAACGAGATCGTCGTTTCCACAGGCGCGAAGGAAACGAAGGACGATGACGAAAACAACGACGCAAGCCGCGGCGGAGGCAAAGGGAAGCGGTCGAAGAGGCACGCTCCTACTGCTGAAGCCGAGCAGCAAATGCTGTTCGTGGAAGCGGCAGTCGAATCGTCAGAAGCAGCACCTCCCGTGCAGCAGACGTCTGCCGAGCCAGAGGCGCTTGAAGCGGTCATCGATGCGCTGCATGAACCGGTCATCGGACAAACGGCGAAACCGCGTACCTACAGGGAAAAAGCGCGCAAGTAGTTTCTGGTGGTGTCCAAGCAGCGCAGGCCGGGACCGAAAGTGATCCGCAAAGCGATCAGGCGGCAGCTCGGATACGTTGGACGGAACCTCTCCATCATCGCCGAGCAAGCCAAGACGCAGCCGCTCACGCTGCTTAGCCGTAAAGCCTACCGCGACCTGCTGGTGATTCATGAACTGTACCGTCAGCAGCTTCAAATGTGGGGCGAGCGATCCCATCAGATAGAAGACCGGATCGTCAACATTCATCAGCCGCATGTCCGGCCGATCGTGCGCGGGAAAGCCAAGGCGCGAGTCGAGTTCGGAGCCAAGATCGCGGTGAGCATGACAAAGGGCTATGCGTTCCTTGATCGTCTGTCCTGGGATAACTTCAACGAGAGCACGACGCTTATTGACGTGATCGAGAAGTACCGCGAGCGCATGGGAACCTATCCGGCTGTCGTCCAAGCGGATCAAATCTACCGCACGCGCGAGAACCGGAGCTTCTGCAAACAGCATGGTATCCGACTCAGCGGACCGGTGTAGGGGCGCAAACCTAAGAACGGTCCGACAAGTGAAGATAAGCAAGTCGTCAAACAGGACACCGGAGAACGAAACGCGATTGAAGGCAAGTTTGGAGAAGGCAAGCGCAAGTATGGGCTTGGCTGCATTCGAGCACGCCTTGCAAAGACGAGCGAAACGGTTATTACGCTGCAACTTCTGGTGATGAACCTGGAGCGCAGGCTCCGCGTTCTTTTTTTCCTTATTTTCACAATGCTGTCTCGACGGCGCCTAGCTCTGAATTTCTGATAAGAATCGTTCAGCAAACCCTACTTAGGGTTTGCCGAACAAGATTCGTTCCAGTCTACGCCCAACGTAAGACACTGAACCCAAACAGTCTGAAAAAAAACAATAAGAGAGCCCGCAGCCGCCGCTCCAGATTCATGACCAGAAACTGAAGGGCGATGACGGTTAAACTGGTTTCGGCGCCGCGTGCGCGAATGCGACCGAGTCCCAATTTGCGTTTTCCTTCTCCAAACTTTCCTTCGATCGCATTACGCTGTGCGGCATCCTGCCGCTCTTGCCTACAATCGC
>NZ_BCPS01000038.1:0-15330 GCF_016586185.1 Paenibacillus sp. EPM92 | reverse complement strand
CTTAAGTCCATTAACTGTCACCCGCCGAACTATTTTCCAATGTTCATTATAACACGTAACTTAACAAGAGAGTGAGGCAAAAAATAAGACCTGATGTTCAAGTCTTATTTCTCCTCATTATATTCTGCTAAGAATTCTTTCAGGGCTTCTTTCCAATGTCTTAAATCATTAAACCCATTGATCCTTAAGTATAAGTGATCCATTACTGAATATTGTGGACGCTTAGCCGGACGTGGGAACTCCTCGGTGGTGCAGGGTTGAACCTTCGTATTCATTCCTCTTAACTCAAAAATAGCCTGCGCGAATTCATACCAAGAACAGGTACCGGTATTAGAAGCATGGTAGATACCGTAGTTTTCGCTTTGGATCAGATTATTCAAGAATAAGGCCAGGTCAACTGTAAAGGTAGGAGAACCGATCTGATCCTGTACTACTTTTAAAGAATCTCGTTCTTTACCAATCTTCAACATTGTTTTTACAAAGTTGTTTCCATATTGTCCATATACCCAGGAGGTTCTTACTATAAAAAACCTTGAAGATAAAGACTGAATCAATAATTCTCCAGCTCTCTTTGACTTGCCATAAACCCCTTGAGGATTGGTATTATCGTATTCTTTGTAGGGAATAGCCGCTTTACCATCAAACACATAATCCGTGCTTATATAACACAGTTTGGCTCCTACCTCTTCCGCAGCTATGGCCATATTTCGGCTTCCAACCGCATTAACTAAATACGCCTGGTCCTCTTCGGTTTCTGCCAAGTCCACAGCAGTGTAGGCAGCACAATGAATAATCGCATCCGGTTTATAAGCGTGGATTACATCTCTTGCATGAGTTAGATTAGTGATGTTAAGCTGTTCTTTACCGAAAGCCAGTACCTCATGGTGGTTTCCAAGTACTTTGACTACATCTTGCCCTAGCTGGCCGTTGGCCCCAGTCACTAATATTTTCATAGATTATCCACCCATTCGGGCCCCATATTGTTGTTCATAATACATCTGATAATCACCGGATTGTATTCTCTTCCACCAATCTTGATGATCTAAATACCATTGAATGGTGGCTTTAATGCCCTTTTCAAACGGGTACCTAGGTTCCCACCCAAGTTCCGTCACAATTTTTGTTGCATCAATACCATAGCGGCGATCATGGCCTAAGCGGTCATCTACATACTTAATTAATGATTCGGGCTTGTCCAACTCGGCTAATATGGTTTTTACGATTTCAATATTAGTACGTTCGTTATTTCCGCCAATGTTGTATACTTCACCATTGATGCCTTTATGTAATACCAAGTCTATAGCGCTGCAATGATCTTCAACATAAAGCCAATCACGGATATTTAGACCGTCACCATAAACAGGCAAGTCTCTTTTATTTAATGCATTAGCAATCATTAATGGGATCAGCTTCTCAGGAAACTGATACGGGCCGTAATTATTGGAACAACGAGTGATATTCACATTTAAACCGAAAGTTTCATGGTAGGCTCGAACCAATAAATCTGAGCCTGCTTTACTTGCAGAGTATGGACTGTTTGGAGATAAGGGCGTCGACTCCGTAAACAAACCTGTCTCACCTAATGTACCGTAAACCTCATCTGTTGAAACATGTACGAACTTTTTAACTCCGTATTTCTTTGCTGCGTCTAACAGGACCTGTGTTCCCAGAACGTTTGTTTTGACAAAAATCTCAGGTTCCAAGATACTCCGGTCCACATGGGATTCGGCAGCAAAATTAATTACTGCGTCTATACCCTTTGAACAAATATCTTCAACTACAGAGCGATCAGAGATATCCCCTTTTACAAAGGCATACCTCGGGTTGTTCTCAACTCGAGACAGATTTTCTAAATTCCCTGCATAGGTTAATGCATCTAAATTGATGATCTCGTAATCTGGGTATTGATTAAGCATGTAGATAACAAAGTTGCTGCCAATAAATCCTGCCCCGCCTGTTACTAAGATTTTCATGATGTATATCCTCCAATTTCTATTAAAAGTTAATTTCTGCGTCTATCAAGTTTGGATGCTTTCCATCTTTTTCTGAAAGAATAGGATTGGAAACTGGCCATTCAATACCCAAAGCTGGGTCACTCCACGAGATACCTCGATCATGTTCGGGAGAGTAATATTCGTCCACTTTATACATTACTTCTGTATTAGGTACAATCGTACAGAAGCCATGCGCAAACCCCTTTGGAACTAAAAGTTGCTTTTTATTATCCTCACTTAAAATAATACCTAACCACTGACCAAAGCTTGACGAGTTCTTGCGAATATCTACTACTACATCAAAGATTGCACCTCTTGTGACTCTAACAAGCTTAGTTTGGGCTTTAGGATTCAATTGATAGTGAAGACCCCTCAATATTCCGGCCTCAACTGATAAAGAATGATTGTCCTGAATGAATTCATTATGTACTCCTAACTTAAGAAATTTACTCTTTGTGTAGCTTTCCATAAAGAATCCCCTGTGATCACCGAAAACATCAGGTTCGAAAATACATACCCCGTCCAACTTAGTTTTTATAAGCTTCATCAAAAACCACCATCCAATACCTACCTATTATTTATTGGTTATTTTATTAACTTTTTTAATATATATTTAAAAGTATTTGCAAAGAGATAATACTCGATTTTTACGTAATTAAAAGAAAATCTTATCTCCCATTTAGTTCTTTTTACTTTATTTAGTGTTTTTAGACCTTCCTTGAATCCATCTAAATAGTCATCAGCTAGATTTATTCTCTTAAAGAAAAGATATTTAACCAAGAATCCTAACAACAAGAAAGGGAGATTGATTAGAAGTTGTAAATTAGGCATATTTTTGTAGGGCAAATAAACATTATTTCTAGCCGATAACCTTACTTTAAAGCTATTATAACCTCCCCCAGAAGTAGCACTACCTATATGATAAATATGCGCATCAGGACAGTAAATATTTTTATACCCTTGTAATAAAGCTCTATAACCAATGTCTACATCTTCTAAATATGCAAAAAATAATTCGTCAAACAGACCTACATTAGAAAAAAGTTCTTTTTTATAAATAGCTGCACCTGCGCAGCTGCTGAAAATCTCTTTAGTTTTATTATGGAGTTCTTTGGAATCTCCATGCCCTTCCTGATATGCCCATCCTAAAACACTGTACCAGTCTCCTGCATCGTCTATTTTAGTCGGATTATGATACTGCAACATTTTACTAGCACAGGAAAAAATATTATGATCTTGTTCTATACAATCGACAAGCTGTTGTAGCCAATTGGCTGTAGCAACAGTATCTGAATTTAACAAAACAACATATTTTCCTCTGGCTAGTTGAATCCCTTCATTGACCGCCTTACTAAAACCATAATTTTGATCCAATTTTTCTATTAACACATTAGGAAATTCTCTTTCCACCAAATTAATACTTTCATCTTGTGAACAATTGTCAACCATTAAAATTTCGTAATCTGTGAAGGTTTGGATTTTTAGGGAATCTAAACAACTCCTCAAATAATTTGCACCGTTGTAATTAGGTATAACTATGGTAACTTTCATGCCACCCTCAACCACTTATGTCTTTCATATTTTTTCTTTCCTCAAATAATCTAGCGATACCGGTTCTTATGTCAACTTTGGGGATGAAACCGAGTTCCCTTTTTGATTTGGACATCTCCAAAACGTTAATCTTCGCATCAATAGCCCTTTCTTCATAGTGCACGATTTGTGCTCTACTTTGTGAAATCAGCTCAATCTCTTTAATAATTTCCATTAGGCTGATTCCTTTACCTGTACCTACATTAAACACGGGTTGAACATTACTTTTTATTTTATAATTTAGTGAAAGCGTAATCGCATTACATACATCGGAAATTTCAATATAATCTCTGACTATATCACCATTACCATAAAGAGTAATAGGATTTTGATTAATAATTTTGTCCATAAAAACGGAAACAGCGCCAATTCTTTTCATAGGATTCTGACCCTTACCATAAGGATTTGACACTCTAAGTATAATATTTTCCATCCCGTATATTTTATTATACATTAAGAGTATCTTCTCTATTGTCAGTTTCATTATTCCATAATTGTTAATAGGATAAGTAGGGGAATCTTCTTTCAATGCTTCATCATCCGTATTTCCATAAACAGTTCCACCTGAAGATAGAAAAATTATTCTCTTAATTCCTAACGATTTACAACATTCCAAAAGTTCCAACGTCTTAATAACATCGTTTTTATAAGGAGTATAAATGTCATTCATAGATGAAGAAGGAGATACACTGCTAATTAAGTGAATAACAGTGTCTTTGTTTTTTACTATTTCCGAAAAATTATCCTCCTTGAAAAAATCCCCTTCTATCCTGACAATTTTTTTGTTAGGAATATATTTATTTTTCAAGTTTCTATCATAAATAGTTACATTATAATCATCTTCACTTAAGTATTTAGCTAAATTTTGCCCAATAAACCCTCCCCCACCCAAAATAATGCAATTATTCTTTTGCATGTGGATCCTCCTAGTTAATATCTCGACACCATCAGATATTTTCAATATGAATATCAAGTTGCCTCAGGAAAGCCTTCCCATACAAACATTCGTTCGATATACTTCATACAAACAAATGTTCGGTTGCGGTTAACATGGCTCAACAAGAAGTGGTTGGTTACACTGAAAAAATTTCAAAAAAAGTTTCACTCGGAGGACGCATGCCGCGAGCATCTGTTCCAGATCCGATGGGCGAACGGATTCTGTTGCCCCAAATGTGAGCACAATGCATTCTACTTCTTAGAAAGCCGCAAACTGTATCAATGCACGCGATGCAAGTATCAGGCGTCTGTCACTGCTGGCACGATTATGCATAAATCCCATACTCCGCTGCTGACCTGGTTCTGGGCGATTTTCCTTGTTGCGCACGATAAACGCGGAGTTTCCGCTGTCTTTCTTTCACGCGAATTGGAAATCTCATACCCTACAGCCTGGTTAATGCTTCACAAGATTCACAAAACCATGGGTGATCGCGATGCCCACTACCAACTAGCTGGTTTGGTCGAGTTGGATGACGCTTTCTTCGGAGCGCCAACAGAAGGCGCAAACGCGGGCGCGGCGCGGATCAAACACCGGTGCTTGTTGGGGTTTCGCTCAATAAGCAGGGAGCACTGCAATACGTCAAAATGCAGGTGATTCCAGATGTGAAAGGTAAGACGCTTGTCGAGTTTGCAAAACAGCACATCGAGCCAGGTTCGACGATCAGTAGCGACGCTTATCGATCGTACAATGCACTCGCTGAAGAATATGATCACCAACCAATCAAGTTCAATGTAGACGATAATCCTGATCACTTGAAATGGCTGCATACGATGATTTCCAACGCGAAAACCCTTATTGGCGGTACGTTTCACGGTTTGGACACCAAGCACCTGCAGTCCTATCTGAATGAATTTTGTTTTCGTACCAATCGTAGGCAGTTTGAAGGTCAGATGTTTAACCGCCTGCTAACTGCTTGTATATCCACGGATACCATTACCTACGGCGATCTGACTGCATAAGTCTAGGGGAGCTAACTTGATATTCAAAATTTTCAATTGTCACTAGCTCTTTTGAGTTCTTATCGAAGTTTAAATAAAGCGAGAAATATGTTTGGGCAAAATTTTCCATTTGAAACTGTTCAAAGAGTATATTTGTATGAGATTTATATTCCTTATATTTTGTTTCATCCGTCAACATAATCTTCATAGCTTGGACAATATCCTCAACTTCAACACGCCGATCTTCGTTCAAATTCAGTAATATACCTGCAGATTTGTGAGTTTTCTCTGAATAAATCATATGCTTGATATCACCAATATCAGTTGCGATGACAGGCTTGTTATAAGCTAGATACTCAATAATGGAATTAGGAAGACTTTCTGAAACAAAGTAGGTTGGCAAAATAGCTACATCAAATATTTTTAACCATCCGATCCATTCTGAAGGTTCAGTAAACTCGGAAACGAAATGAATATATGGATATTCTAAATATTTTTCTCTTAGTTCTTGTGCATAATTTCCATGTCCCACCAGTATAAGATGAATACACTCTTGCATTATGTTATTAAGGCGAATAACAGCTGATATACTTTCCTCCCATCCTTTTTCTTTAATAGCTCTAGAGACCAAGCCAAAGACAAATTCCCCTTCTGGAATATTTAATAACCTCTTTGATTTAGGGGGGATACTCTGGAGGTTGTAACCATAGTAAACCTTTTGGGCTTTATCTCTATCTTTAAGTTTAATAACATCAAATATCTTTGTATTTTTACTTGTAGCATAAATAATATGATTGGCTTTATGCATTAAATCTTTAATTATTATTGAAAATTCTTGATCGATATCCGGGTTTTCAATCATATTTTCATAGCAACCATGCATAGATAATATCCAGTTGACCTTTTCAAGTCCCTGAATTGCTTTGTAAACGATTTTATCTGACCACCAAATGTGCGAATTGATAACCTCAATTTTCTCTTCTATTATATAGTCTCTTAGTTCCTCAGGGTTTCCAGAGCTATTCAATATACGAACATTAAGGGAAAACATATTTAATATCTGTTTATTCCACAGCCACGGTCGCGCGTTGTATACATACACGTCTTGAGTTGCAGCAAAGAAGTTAGCCAATCTAACAACAAGCATTTGGCCGCCTCCCACCTCAAAATCGGGAGCTATTAATAAAATTTTCTTTTTACTTGTAAATAGTTGGTCTGTTCAATTTTTTCCTCTAACAACTCTTGGAGTTTGGAATACTCCTCTGCAACTCTTTCATTAGTACTTATATTCCGATCAGAAAATCCTCTGCAACCTAATCTCTCATATTCTGATTTAATATGATTAATAAACCGATTTTTAATGAACAAAGGAATATCAAAGTTTTGAACAATATATCGTTTAACTTTTATGAGTTCTAGATACAATTCTGAACTCTGCTCTTTTACACTAATAATACTTTGCGAATGTCTTCTATGATAATTGAGAATTTGTGGACAAAAAGAAATTTTACCGTTTCGGAGAATATAAACATAAGTTAACCAGTCACCACTTATTTGATACTGACTTAATTCTTTTTCTATTCCTTGCAAAGCTGATTTTCTCATAACAACCGCACTTGCATTTGGAATTGTGTTCTTGATTCCCAGTCCCGCAACGATCTCTTCTCGTCCCTCAAGTGTATATGCATGAAGCCACTTATCTTCAGATAGATCAGAAGTATATTCGGTATACCTGTAGTTAATTTTTTGAGAGTGTTCATTTATAATTTGTGACTGGGCATACGCCAAATTTACTTCTTGGTCAACAAAACAACCAACCATGTTTTCTAAGAAGTTTGTTTCGCAAACATCATCTGCTTCTGCTATCCATATCAAGTCACCCGATGACTCTTCAATTCCTTTGATCCATTGACCAAAACACCCTACATTCACATCATTTACTATTACTTTGAACGCGATATCGGATTGTTCTAGAATCTCTCGAGCTACTTGAACACTGTTATCCTTAGATCTATCATCTAAAAATATTATCTCTGTAGGACGGTAAGTTTGACTGATAATTGACTCTATTCGCTCTGGCAGAAATTTTTCATAGTTATAATTAGGGATAATAACAGAAACTTTGAATGTCTTCTCTTTTAGCACTTTTACCCTTTTTTCATATTGAGCATTGTCACCCTCCAGTATTTCTATCAAACGGGCAACATATGAATTGTGATCATATTCTTGTTCTATTAATTCGATTCCTTTTGAGGAAATTACTTGTCGTTCCGTTTCATTCTCAATTATTCTGATGGCCTCATCCGCCATTTTGGATGCATTTAAGTAAGGTATACTTTTAACATCTACTTTATCCATTAACTCTGGCACACCACCAGATTTGTTAAAGGAAATCACAGGAGTCCCATTATCTAATGCCATCAGCACAACGGTCGGAAAAGGGTCTTCACGAGAAGTTAACAAGAACACATCCGCAGCAGCAAAAATGTCGAGTGGTTGAGGATCATAAGCTACAAAGTGAAAGTTGTGTTTAAGATTCAGAATACTGATGTCGTGTTTCATCCATTGTTCAACAATAGAATCCGAATCACCTAGCCAAACAAAATGAATATTATCTTTTCCTCGAACATTTACTACCTCATCAGCTGTAGAAATAAATTTATCAATACCTTTACGTAAATCAGCATATCCACAACCCAAAATAATGCTAGAATCCGAAGGGATTCCCAACTTTTCACAAATTTTATTTTTGGATTCAACTTTGTTTAATTTATCATCTCTTTTTGTATACAAGCCTTGAGGTTTAATAAATATTTTATCGGGATTAACAGTATACTCTTTTAGAAATTCATCTCTAACAAATTGGTTAGGAAATATTATTTTATTAGAGTATTTACTAACGTATTCTGCTGACTGAGTGAAGTTGTATGTTTTAATAGATGTTGGCAACTCGTGAATTAATGTTGCCGTATTGATACCAGCTTCAAATAGCAATTTATTCAGTGCACCGGAAACAACAGTGTTGGAAATACATTGATTGACACCCTTTTCTTTGAGAGCGGCTAGGATTGCACGCACTTCTTTCTCATTTTCCAGGTTTGATAAAGATCCCTGGTTCAAATTAATTACGTTTGCATATTTAGAAAATTCATTCTCGCTCGGTCCGCCCTTCATAAGAATAACGTAAACATCTTTGTGGAAGATCTCTTTTAATGTTTTTACAATATTGACAGCAAGCAGTGGAGCCCCCGCACGTTGGGCATCGTGTGATATGACAAGTATCGAATCTTTATTAGTATTGAAATCTCTTAACTCGTTACCTGTATATTGGATTACATTAGTGTTTAGATCATAATTAAGCATCTTTGCTTTCACTTTGCTCAATGTTGCCTTTAACCCTCTAGTTTTTAATTCATGAACAAATTTTTGCTTCAGATGGGGTTGCTTATTTACAATATTTTTAATTTTTTTGAGATATAGCTGCGCTTTTCTAAACTTATACTCTAATTTGGATATCTCGATGAATTCTAACTGGTTTATGTTAAATTCTTCTTTTGTTGTAACTGTTATAATCATGTGTCGAACAGAGTCTTTAAATCTACAATAATATGAAATACTGCTGTTACTAAAATGTCCAATATCAAAAAGCAAATTAGATGGTAAATTGGATTCATTATACATTTCAATCTTACCGTCATTATTGGGGCTACTGATTGAGTGTACTAGTTTGAGGTATTTAGGGGTATATTTATTTTGAAATATCAAATGTACCGGTTCCTCTTGATTGGCGGGCTTAAAATCTTGTTCTGCTCCGTCCTCTACATTTACCGCACTTTCAAGAATAGGCTTAAAACTTTTCCTAAAAAGCAAATTCTTATCTTTATTCCGAGAAATAATATTGGATAAACAATCCCAAACTTTTGTGTCGGACATTGACTTCATTCCCTCCATTGAAAATATTGAAGATAACTATCTGGATATCAATTCTCTAAATTTTCTTATTTTATCCAATAGTCTCCAACATTTTGAATTCATTATCTCTTTAAGAAACATATCTTTTTGATTTATCTCATTCTTTAATTGTTCTATAACGAGTTCCTTCTCATAGAGAGCACTTTTTGTACTTTCGGTTTCAACTTGTACATTATCTAACTCAATTATTTTTGAACTTAATAAGATTTCAACATTTTTTAATTTCTCTTCCATCTCTATGAGTTGAACTTGCATTTCTTCCCTTTTGCTGTTGTTCTCAGTTAGTAACATTTGCACTTCTGTATTAATACTTTGTGAATGGTTTAACTGAAGTTGATACTGGTTTTTAATAATTTCAATTTCCTTGAATAACTCGTTATATTTTTGCTGAACTATATTTGATTCATCTAACAGATGATTGTTTTTTTCTATCAACTCTAGTTTGTTTTTAACAGTATATAACAGGAAATCTACAATAGGAGAATTCGTCTCAAATTCAATGTCTTCAAATTCCACTTCAACTAAAACCTTTTTAAGCTTTTCAATTTTTTCGTCTATATAAATCTGGGGATCTTCACTAATAAATATATGGCGATTATTCATTACTAACGTAGCATTTGTTCTATAATTTTGTATAATTATCTCGGTTGAGTCATCTAAAACTAATGTTATGGAATTAATATTAATTACAGCGTTTGTGTTGATGGGATCGATTCTTAATCCAGAGACATCCTTACTACACTCCAAATCAATTTCAATAGTTCGTGTTGAAGAACCAATGTCTAAAATTATACTTTGCGTTTCTTCGAAAGTGCCTCCGTTTGCAGTGTACAATTGAGCAAAATAGTTATTAAACTGCTTTTTTACGTCTCTCTTTCGACTCTCATTTTCTAATTGACCCTTTTGCTTTAACTCAAAAATGAATTGATAGACTTCTGCAAAAGGGCGATTTTTTAAATAAAATTGTACCTTTTTAGGCAGATGAGTATAGTAATTGTTAAATTCGGTTTCTTCCACCTTTTTATATATTGCTTGTTCATGGACAGGAACCAAACCACTTCTATCTATCAGTGCCAACAAAGAATCGTATGTGAAAAATTTAATGTGAGTATCATCCAGCAAGCCTATTTTTTTATATTCAAATTTATTATTTAATAAATCAATAATTACACTGTTATGTGCTATATTGGGCACCGATATCAGAACAGAACCCGTTTCTTTTAGAAACTGAGAGGAGCGGGATAGTACTTCTTCCGAATACCGCAAATGCTCTAAAACATCTGCAAACAGTATAAAGTCGAATGTAAGATCTTTAAAACGGTTTACCCATTCAAAGTCGTCAATATCTCCAATCACTGCATCATTGGCATATTCAGATGCTATTTCTGCAGCTTCCTGATCAATTTCAACAATGTACACTTCACACCGAAGTTCTTCTTTTAAATACTTAGTTAAGCGACCAGAAGCGGGACCAAACTCTAATATTGTTGATCCTGGAATAATTTTTCTAGCTATGAGAGATAAGGAGTTATTTGTCTGTAAGTCGAGACTGAAGTCGTATTTCATTTTCCTGTTCCTTTCATAGTCCATTCATGTGGCATTATATATAGACCTTCTCCTACATAGGGGGCGGATACGAAAAATTCCTTTACTTTTGCTTTGTAATCTATTGGTATATGTGCATTACTTTCAAATATGGCAACATCAAAGTAGTAACTACCACCCAGAAGATTAATATTTTTATAGTTCAAATATATCGTATTTCCACCTTTTGTGTACTCAACTTTAACTTTATCCAGTAATGTGTTTAAACCACAAACATAAATATTATCAATGGTATGAATGGCTACTCCAATTACTAAATCAAGATCATCTTGATTCATAAAAAAATCTACTTGGATTGTGACGTTTGCCCCAAAGTTTATTTCAGATAATTCTTCTCTTTGATTACTTAATATTTTGACTGAATCAATATATCCAATGATATCTGGTTGCAAGATCAAATCTGTACTAGATGCAGTTTCACTGGAGAACATTTCTTCGCGCTCTTGTTTAACTTCTCCAAATTTCAAATAGTCCGTATACCTATCACAAATTGTTTCTGTATTCCCTTGTGCAATTAACTTTCCTTCGTTAATCCATATGACTCGGTTACAATATCTTTTGATACTATTAATATCGTGAGAAACAAAGAGAATAGTTTTTCCTTGATCTCTAAACTCATTGAATTTATCCATGCATTTAAGTTGAAACTTTAAGTCTCCGACAGCTAAAGCTTCGTCAACAATTAATATTTCAGGGTCGACATTTATTGCTACAGAAAAAGCTAACCTTGCAAACATTCCACTGGAATACGACTTAACAGGCTGATATACGAAATCCCCTATGTCTGCAAACTCTAAAATTTTACCTATTTTTTGATCCATTTCTTCTCTGGTGTACCCTAACATCATACCATTAAGATAAATATTTTCGATACCAGTATATTCAGTGTTAAACCCAGCTCCTAATTCCAATAAAGCTGAAATATTGCCATTAACTTGAACAGAACCAGAAGTTGGAGAAAGTACACCCGTAATAATTTTTAATATCGTAGATTTTCCTGAGCCATTCTTTCCAATAATTCCGATAATTTCTCCTTTGTTTATGGAGAAGGAAACCTTATCCAAAGCGTAAAATTCCTTATGATATTTCTTGCGAAAAGGGTTAAGTGACTCTTTGAATCGATCGTTTTGTTTTTCATATAATTTATAAACCTTTGTTATATTTTCTACACTAATCGACTCTACATTCCTCATTTGTCTTACCTCTTTCTACAGTACATCTGCGAAATGCGGCTTTAATTTTTTAAAAATAATAATGCCTGCTAATAGAAAAACTGTTGTAATCGTCCAAAAGTATAATGACTGGTTATATCGCTCCCAGAACCAAACATGATTGATGAATGCATCTCTATATCCTTCAACTATGTAATACATTGGATTTATTTTTAGTAACCACCTATAAGACGATGGTATCATTGTGTAGTTCCACATAATCGGTGTCAGCCACATTCCAACCTGTAGAATTAAACTAATAATATGACCTAAGTCTTTAAAAAACACGATGATTGCAGATGTAGAAAAAGATAGACACAAGGCTAAGATAAATGTACAAAAAGAATAATATACAACTTGAACTGAATAAATGCTTGGAGGATACCCGTAGATACCATAGATTAATAAAGCCAATATAATAAAGAAGATATGAACCATAAAGGCAGAAGTTACTTTAACTAAAGGAAGAATCCTTACCTGGAAAACGACTTTTTTTACAAGATAACTGTATTCCAACATGCTATTCGTTCCATTCATAAAAGCATCTGAAAAAAAGAACCAAGGAACCATTCCTGCTATTAGCCACAATATGAAAGGAACTTCTGAAACAGGACCAGATTTAAAACCGATTTGAAATACAAACCAATATAATCCTACAGTAATAATAGGCTGAATAAACGCCCAGATTATTCCTAAAAAAGATCCTGCATATTTCGTTTTAAAGTCATTCTTAGCAAGGTTAATAATAAGAGTTCTATTCATTAAAAAATTCATACTCATTGATAACAAAGCTCTTCTTTTCCACAACAAAAATGTTAAAAGTAATGATGGAATTGTGGATATCAAGCCAATATTGATTGTTTCTTTTATTTTATTGTCTTCTTCCACCTGTTTTAATACAAGTTTGTCTACAGGCAAATTAATATAGGGATCAGTACCAGAGGTTGATATGTTAATATGTTGGTTATTTGGGATAAATTGACGAATTTGGTGGCTTTTATCATTACTTATTTTATGAATATCAATTTGATAACTATTCAGAAATGATTTTATAGTTAACTGATTAATCTTAATATCTGCTGGAGTGCTCCCTAGGTCCAATCTGATATTCTGAATTTTGTCGTCCAATTCAAAAACTAGAGTTCCGGGCAAGTTAACATTGGAGTATTTTGCTTTTGATGAGTTATCTTCCGAGAACCCTTCTTCTCCATACGAATAATACGTTTGAAAGGTATCTTCAACCGTACTTACAACCTCTATATGAAGTTCCATATTACTAGGCGGCGATGATAAGGTATGAATACTACTAAAAGTACCTACATATATCACCATAAAAGCAGCAATTATTTTCAAGGCTGTTTTTATAATATTCAAATGATATAACCCCTTAAGTAAGAAAATTTACATTAGAGATAACTCTAATGTAAATTTTTTTTTAGTTTGCGATATTCATTAAGTACTGACCATATTCTGTTTTCATCAAGGGCGTTGCTAACTCTACTAATTGTTCTTTCTTAATATAACCCATTCGGAAGGCAATTTCTTCGATACAAGATATGTAGAGCCCTTGTCTTTTCTGTATAGCTTCCACAAAGTTACAAGCCTCAAGCAAAGACTCATGTGTTCCAGTATCTAGCCAGGCCATTCCTCTCCCCAACAACTCAACTTTCAAATTTTCAAGGGCAAGATACTCTTCAAGTACAGAAGTAATTTCAAGTTCTCCTCTAGCTGAAGGCTTGACGTTTTTTGCAATTTCAACAACACGGTTATCAAAAAAATACAGACCAGGAATTGCATAATTTGACTTAGGCACCTCTGGTTTCTCCTCTATGGATAAAACTTTCCCTTGAGCATCAAATTCAACAACACCATAGGCCTTTGGATCTTTCACAAGGCAACCGAATATAATTGCCCCGTCCTTCAACTTCGACGCTTCCTGCAATGTTTTAGAAAAATTCAACCCATAGAATATATTATCTCCTAAGACAAGTGCAACCGGATCCTTCCCAATAAATTCCTCTGCTAAAATAAAAGCTTCAGCTAAACCATTCGGGTGTTCTTGAATAGTATAATCGAACTTCATGCCTAATGTTGAACCATTACCTAATAGCTCTTTAAATCCTGGAAGATCTCTTGGTGTTGATATAATTAAAATTTCTTTAATTCCAGCGAGCATTAGTACGGAAAGCGGATAATATATCATAGGCTTATCATATATTGGAAGCATTTGTTTTGAAACAGCCCTTGTAAGAGGGTAAAGCCGAGTACCAGAACCACCAGCCAGAATAATACCTTTCATATTGAAACCCCTCCAAAAAGTTAACTAATATAGCAAGCTATTAATTTAGTATTGTTACTATTAAAAAATCGGCGCCCCCTCCTTACCTCGATGGTATCCGGCTAGGTTACCGTCCTACATATCAATAATATACGGGGTAGAGAAGTCCGCTGCAGTTCAGCCACACAGCCTTACTCTGCGTCCATTTGCCAAAAGGTGGTTTGGCCCGGTAACTTCCATGTTGTTGGCTATACAGCGAGCTGAACAGCATCGGTTCTCTTGGGCTTATTCTAAATGCCCTTATCCTTGCCAAATTTATTATTGTTTTGCCGGTACAAGGCAAGAATGTTCTTTCGGCATCCGTGGCCGGATACCTTACCATCGAGCAGCTTCAATGATGAGAGAAATGATTAGAACGTCCGTCACTTTGACCTTTATAAACGTAAAGGAATAGATTGGCTTTGAAATCTCATTCATTTTGGATCAGTGCCTGACTTAAGCTGATATTTAGTAGGCGGAAGTAGCAACACCATATAGCTTCCCTATCATTCGAACATTGTAACCCTAATTGTTCAGGTGCTTTTTTTATTAAAGGGCACAGGAAAAAGAAAACTACATATAATTCAATATTCTAACAAGAAATTAGCATTTTTACTATATAATTAATTAGTTAGCTAGATTATTAAAAAGTTTATTATCTACTTCAGGGGAAGCTATATGAATAATGTCGTCGCTTTGTATCGAT
>NZ_BCPS01000037.1:0-58659 GCF_016586185.1 Paenibacillus sp. EPM92 | reverse complement strand
CCCGTATCGATTTGTATTTTACAAATAGTTTGCTTTCTTCTCCAATTAGATTTAAAGCTTTATTTAATCTTAGTGCGGCCTTACCAGCACCGCCATTATCATGAGTATTTATCTGTGCTATATTCAAGATTATCACCTTCTCTTGTATTTGAAAACCGCACTCTTGATTCAAAAATCTTCTGCTTTCTGCTTATGAACCTACATCCATCTAATTAAAACCAAGTGACGCTAGACATTGTACATATACAGGTGCTATAGAAGGACTATCCAAATGATGATCTGTTGGATTTGAATTCAAAAATCGATCGTCTACTAAATGGGTGACAAGGTTCAGTAAATATCTCTCCGTATCTAGTACTAAGTATCCATGTTTTGCACATAGTTCTCTTAAATAAGAATTATACAATATAGTTAGATCGGTTCTTTCCCGCTGCGAAGCTTTTACCTCTTTTCGCAGGTTTGCAACCTCGCCGAAGGTTTGTCCATCTTTAATGGTTGGAGGATTTGCCGTACATATGATAATTTTTTCAAATCCTAAACGATTGCCCTTCGTTAAAAAGCCGAAATAGTTGTTCAAGCTGATAGCTAGTTGTTCATTCACAGAAATTCCGTACTTCTGAGAACGATACCAAATTTCAAATCCGCAATCAACTTCTCCCAACATGAACAATATATTGTCACTTGTATTGTAACTTTCAAGCTTATCGCTAAAAATATTTAAAGCATCCGAAGTTGAATTGGGATTTACCATTCCTAATGCCGTCCCGCCTGGGGCCTCAGTACAAGTAAATTTAGTTGATCCGAGCAGTCTGTTAATTTCAAGATATTCAAAAATTCTAACGCGACTGTCACCCAAACAATTGATAACTTTCGCCATGAATGTAATCATCCTTTTTTCAAAACATTAACTGATCAACTTTGGCTAATGCGCATGCTTTTTAGTTCCAACATCTTGTCCTGTTATTCCTGTTATTAAAGCTTTCTTCATAAACTATGCTGCCTCCATTTTCGTATTTATTTAATTTTAACAAGAACACTTAGATAATCCTACAATCCATTAAAACAATCATGGCTTTTCCGCCGCACCCCCAACATGAAAGTGGCGTTTAGCGCGGCTCTTTCTCTTCCATACTGAGTAATACTGCGATTGGACAGAAATACGTGACTCTTTTTGGTGGTTCGACTCTGTCCTAAAAACTGTGAGCACTCGTTTTGTGAACAACCCCATGCTGGCTTCGGCACTACACGGCTGAATGATCGCGTACAGAAAAACGGAGACTTCAAACGAATGCGCCAATCGTCAGTACCACTTGATTGGATTGGAGGTAATTGGAGATGGATGTGTTAATTTCTCGTTGTGCCGGACTGGATGTGCATCAAGAAACCATTGTTGCTCGCGTATTGATTGGCGAAGGCGATGAAACACCTCGTGCAGAAATACGGACCTTTCCGACAATGACACGCGATTTGTTTGCTTTGATGTCATGGCTTGAGTCTGAGGGTGTCTCACACATCGCCATGGAGAGTGCCGGTATCTACTGGAAGCCGGTTTACAACATTCTTGAAGGCTACTTTGATATTGCTCTCGCCAATGCGCAGCGAATCATGAATGTTCCGGGACGCAAACCTGATGTTAGCGACGCCGAATGGATCGCCAAGCTTTTGCGGATGGGCCTGATCGAGAAAGGCTTCGTGCCGTCCGAGGATCTCAGGGAACTACGTGATTTGACACGCTTACGCAAGAAACGGGTCGGAAACTTGACCGCTGAGAAAAATCGCATACAAAAGGTGCCAGAAGCCTCAAACGTGAAGCTTGGCACCGTGATTTCGGTTGTGTTCGGCGTATCCGGACGCAACCTCCTTGAGCGATTGATCACGCAAGGCTATGTCGATCCGGACGACATTGAAAAGCGGGTTCATGGCAACATCAAACGCAATGTCGCTCGTGTGGCCGAATCACTCTTCGGTACGTTAAATACGCACCAGATGTTGATGATTCGCAATTGCTGGGAACATATTACCTTTCTTGAGCAATCCATTGCTGCGCTGGATGCAGAGATTGAGGCCCATCTGCAGCCTTACAAGGAAGCGCAACAGTTGATTCAAACAATCCCCGGCGTAAGCGAGGTGACCGCAGCAGTCATCATTGCGGAGATCGGTGTTGATATGGAGCAGTTCCCAACAGCCGCTCATTTAGCATCCTGGGCTGGGGTGGCTCCCGGAAACCATGAGAGCGCCGGTAAAAAAAGTACACGAACACCCCCAAGGGCAACCCGCATGTGAAAACTGCCTTATGTGAAGCAGCATGGGCCGCAACCAAGTCACGAAAATCTCAATTAGCCGTGCGGTTTTGGAAATTGGCATCTCGTCGAGGTAAGAAAAAAGCGTTAATTGCGTTGGCTCGCAAGATTCTCACGATTATTTATATGATGCTGAAGAATAAGACAGCCTATGTGGAAGGCGGACCACCCTCCGCTCAACCTTTAGCTTAATAGTATCGCCAAATTATGATACATCACATACGTAAAAGGGTAATATATATTTACCCCGGGCATCTTTTTGCTATTTTTAACAAACGTTCCCGATTTGCCTGATCTGAGGGGACTAAAAAAACAAATTATTGCGTTTTAAAGATTAATTGTGCAAAATGACTTTCACAGAAAAAATTGTTACAATTATTAAAAATACTGCCGAATCCTGTCAAACGCTATTCTAACAAAGATGTAGTACGAATACTACCCAAAAAAATATACAATTCCGCAGATGACAAGATTTTATCGTAATTTCTGGAGAGCGTGTGTTTGCCCCTTAGATTCATATTCCAAATAAATATTAATAATAGGCGTAACTATTTTGCTATGATTAAGATATATAAGTTTCATTAGTTCTCACTAGCGTTGCATTAATGTTCTCTGAATCTTCATAATATTCTGTGTTATTGATATTTGAACATGAAAAAATCCTTTACAATGGAATAGTCAGCTAGTACCTGTCCATAATCCACTGAAAAGTATTAGCCATGGACAGGGATACTATATTTTCCTCATTTGGTAAATGGATTTCTCCCATTTGTGCGAAAACATTCAAATGCACGGGTAGCACAAGAAGGACAAGATAAGTACGTCAAGAAGCTTACGAGCTACGCTTACTTGAAATTATTCTTGCATGCACAAATTCTACAACGAGCTGGGTTACGTGAGATTGCAGACGATGTGCTGTCTAAAGACTTTCAACAAGAACTCGGTATTCAATCGATATCCGCATCTCAGTTGAGCCGGAAACATAAACAAGTCGATTCTGCATTACTGGAACAAGTGTTTACCGAGCTGGTTTCTCAGATTCGCCAAAGCACCGCTTCCACTTCCTTGCGAAAAGACTTTCGGATCATCGACTCCACTACCATCGGGCTTTGCATACAGAAGTATAAGTGGGCAGAGTTTCGCAAAACCAAGGCCGGTGTGAAACTGCACTTTCGTCTGGCATACATAGACGATGAGACCGTTGTGCCTGAGAAGGTAGTCCTGACCCCGGCGAAGAAAAATGATCGGAGTCAGCTGGAGCACTTAGTCGATGATGTCGGTCTGACTTATGTGTACGACCATGGTTATATCGACTATGCCAAGTTTGATGACTACTGTGACCACGGCATCTTCTTTGTCACACGGACGAAGAAAAACACGGTCACTCGTCCCATTGAATCGTTTTCGTTACTTTCTGACAGCTGCGTGCTCACCGATGAAATGGTTTATGTCGGCACCCCACAGAAGCGAATGGAAAACGTGTTGCGTCTCATCCATACGATAGATTCTGAAGGAAATCCCATAGCCATTCTAACCAACCGCTTTGATCTGAGTCCCGATGAAATCGGTCAGATCTATAGAGATCGTTGGGCGATAGAAACCTTCTTCAAGTGGATGAAGCAGCATGTTCGAATCAAGAGCTTCTACGGGACAAGTGAAAAAGCTGTTATGAACCAGGTATGGATTGCACTCATCGCCTTTTGTCTACTAGTGATGATTAAGCCGGGACCAGGACGAAGCACAGTCTTCTGGAACTCTACCGGTGGTTAAAGGTCTTACTCTGGGATACGGCAACGAAATGGATGGACCGGATTCAATACAAGCCAATTTGCTCATCAGCAGGAAGAAAACGTAAGTCGCAGTAAGAATACGCACAAGTTACTATATGACTTATCTTACACAATTCACCAAATGGACAGGCTACCTCTTAGGGGAGATCGACCTTTTGGCAAACTGATTCAAATACTTGTTCTGAATAGTCTGACTACTGCGTGAGATGAGTTTTATGCAACGTTAGTGATTAGTTCTATAAAAAGGAGAAAACTATGAGCCCTCACATTAAACTTTGAGAGATATGCTTTGCACTAGTACGGAACACTAAAACCCTTTGATATTTCAATCATAGTACATTTATGATAAAATTTTTGTCGTATAACATAGAATTTTAGTTAGATAGGAGCATACCCATGGGCACGAAAAAGCCTCAACCCGGCTATTACAGCGGAACCAAGAAATCAGCTTCAACCTCAACTAGCGCAAACTCAATCCTATTGTGGATCTTACTCGGCATCACTAGTCTCTTCCTCTTCTGGGCTCCGTTCCAGAAAGCATTGTTCAACGGGAACTTCTCCTCTTTTGAAGGACCGATTTTCTCATCACTAGTATGGACGTGCATTATCTTCTTTTTGTTGTCGGTTTTTCTTTTCTATCACTGGAAATTACAAACGCAAGCCGATTTGTTAACGATTGCCGTATGGCTGATCCCCATTTCTTACTTGATTTCGACATTTTCGGCAGCGTCGTCGACTCTTGCTTTTAATTTGTTTTACATCCAAATTATTTATGTGGCATTTTTCTTGCTGGCGTATTATATATCTAACGCGAAATTCGGACTAACCTTTCTTAAATATCTGCTGATCGCATCAGCGTACGTTATTGTGGCCTTCGGTTTGCTGAACTGGCTCGGGCAGAAGGAAGGCGTCTTCCGTTTAGTCAATTGGTTCGCTGCTGACATGGGCCTACTGAAGTATTATGAGCATGCGGTCATGGAGGACTCCAATGGTCCGCGTCTGACTTCTGTGTTCCAGTATGCGAATACATACGCCGGATATTTGATAGCGATCCTTTTGTGCGCCGTTCATATGCTGATGACCTCCAAGCGCTGGTACACGATAGCGTTGCACGCCCTGTTTGTCGTGCCGATCATCATCTCTTTCTTCGTTACGCTGTCCCGCGGCGCCTTAGTTGTGCTGCCGGTCATTGTACTGCTCGTGCTCCCGTTCCTGAAGCTTTATAAGCAAGTAACATACCTGCTTCACTTGCTAATTTCATTTGTTTTATCTTTCATCATCCTGAATCAAGTCACAACCGTAGGCGTGCAGTTATTCAAAACATATGATTCGCAGACGGCTCTGAGCGCTTGGACGAGCCTGATCCTTTGTTCGCTCGGGTATACGGTCCTTGCGGTATTGATTCAATTGTTCGTAGAGCCTTGGTTACAGCGTAAGCTTGATAAGCTGCAAAGCAAGCGTTTCTCCCACATCGGCTTGCCGCTTATTGTTGTGGTTGCAGGAACGATCGGAGCGGTGCTGCTCCTGAACGATACGGGCGTAACAAAGATGCTCCCGGAAAATATCCGTACCCGTATCGAGAACATTAACTTTCAACAGCACAGTGTACTGGAGCGCGGTACATTTTATAAGGACGCCATTAAAGTGTTCGAGGATTATCCTGTTTTTGGCGCCGGGGGCGGGGCTTGGAGCTCGCTCTACGAGAAGTACCAGAACAACCCTTACACCAGCAGACAAGCACACAACTTTTACTTGCAGTACTTGGTAGAAACAGGAATTGTCGGGGGTATTATCTTCATCCTCATCCTTCTGTCCATCTTCTATATTTACATCAGGAACTATTTACGACAGAACGAGGAAGAGCGAGAGCATAGATTTATTTTCTACATCATCGCGATTGGGCTGCTTGTTCACAGTGCACTGGACTTCGACTTAAGTTTCGTATACTTGGGCTTACTCCTTTTTCTCTGCATGGGGGCGATGGTTTCTTCCGATACGTCAGAGGTAAAAGCCGCATGGCTGCAAACACTCGGTACTAAAAAGTGGGCATTCCCATCTATTCTGGTTGTTCTATCGTTTATTTTATTCTTCAATGCCGTACAACTGGTCAGCGCAAACCGCAATTATACAACAACGAAAAATTTACTGGCATCCGGTAATACGGACTTTAATCAACTCATTGCACCTTTGAATCTGGCTTTAGAGCAGCGTCCGACTCAACCGGAATACGTGCTTCAGAAAGTAGCGATTTTATTTCAAGTATACTCGCAGTCCAAGGATGAGAACTATTATAAGGAAGCCGTATCCTTGATCGATCAAGCAAGGGAAAAAGAACCTTTCGATTATTTTTTGATCGAACGAAAGATTCAAAGCTATTTGTTGAAGGATAACCAACAAGAGGCATTAAACCTGGCAAGTGAACAAATTGACAACTTCCCGTGGAAAGTAGCCTTATATGAGAAGGCCATCGATCTGGCCACCCGACTCGGGGCACAAGCCTTCGAGAAGCGGGATCAGCAAAGTCAAGAGCAATACTGGTCCAAGGCAATTGAGCTTTATCATCGATTCGAATCGCAAAAACAAGCGCTAGCCAGCTTGCCTAAAGAGCAGTTGCAAGGGAATGAATTTAGTTTGACCCCTCAAATGGGCTTCTCACTTGGACAAATTTATTACTTACAAAAGAAATATCCGGAATCCGAGAACATGCTCCGCATAGGAGTCAGCGATAACCTTGCAGATGCCTTTACTCGCCAGAACACCAGATGGTACCTGGCCGCGCTGCAAAAGCAGGGCAAGAACGACCAAGCGGTTTACGACAAGCTGGTCGCAGCGGATCCGAATGAGAAGAATGAAGTTCAATTTTTAGTGAATCTCAAATAAATAAGAAAGGAGCTATTCCGACCATAGGATTAGCTCCTTTCTTTTAGTCCTCCCGCCGGGCCACCCGGCTTACGGCTGCGTACAGCTGCTGCCAGGCGGGAGACATACCGCCGATGTGCGGGCTCGCCCCCGCGCCTTCGGCCGCGCTCGCTTCCGGCGCAGCCTTGGAGCGGACCTTGCCGCGCGCGCTGGTGCCGCGGCCCTTGGCTGGCGCCGGAACGCCGGCCGCGGCCGGAGGCGCTGCTGCGTCACCGCTGCTGCTTGCGGTCGCACCGGCTGACGCCGTGTCGACCTGCGTCTTCGGCTGACGTCCGCGGCGCCTTGGGACCGCGCTTGCGTCCGCCTGCTGCGCCGAAGCGGGGCTGGCGGGTGCGGTTGGCCGCTCCTGCGGGCTACTCGCCTCAGGAGCGGGGACTCCGCCGCTTCCCGCTGTCACAGCGGCGGCAGTGCCAGCTTGTGCTCCTTCGATGACGGTTAGCTGGGGTGCACCCTTGCGTTGATGCCGGCGTTCCTTTTCCTTCATCCGTTCGCGTTTACGTTTGGACATTGTTGGTATTGAGCCTCCTATCGTGTACGCAGCCCATTGCCGCTAATCTGTCATTCCACGGGCGATAAGCCGTTTCCGCAAGCTATTTCTCTCATGCTATTCATCATTCGCTGTCTTTTTCCCCCGCTACTTGCCAATCCATTCGCGGCGCAGGGCGAACATGTCCCGCAGCTCATCTGTGGTCATCTCTGTGACCCAATTTTCGCCGGCTCCGACGATTTGCTGACTAAGGCCGAGCTTGCGCTCGATCATCTCATCGATGCGTTCCTCTAACGTGCCGAGGGTGACGAACTTGTGCACCTGCACGTTTTGGGTTTGTCCAATACGGAAGGCGCGGTCGGTGGCCTGGTTCTCTACAGCAGGATTCCACCAACGGTCGAAGTGGAAGACGTGGTTGGCCGCCGTCAGATTGAGTCCCGTTCCTCCCGCCTTCAGCGAGAGGATAAAGATGCCTCCCCCTGTTTCGGCACCAGCTCCCGGTCGCTTCCCTGCCTCTGCAGCTTCCACTCCAGCGCCTATCGGCTTCCCGGCCGATGCGGCCGCCTCTCCCTGAAACCGCGCAATCATCGCATCGCGCTGCTTCTTCGGAACGCCTCCGTGCAGGAAGTAAACGGTCCCGCCCAGCTCCCGCTCCAGGATCGCCTTCAGCATATGGCCCATCCCCACGAACTGGGTGAAAATCAGGCAGCTGTCGCCTTCATCCCGAAGCTCATGAACGAGCTCCAGAAGGCGCTCCACCTTACCGGACCGGTCCTCCCAGGTTGCGGGTCCCGGCTCAGGCTCCTTCAGGAACAGCGCGGGATGGTTGCAAATTTGCTTCAGCTTCGTGAGTGTGGCCAGAATGAGCCCTTTTTTCTCCATACCGGTTAAGGAATCAATGCGATTCATCAAGTCTTGGACGACGTTCTCGTAAAGGCTGGCCTGCTCCAGCGTCAAGGAAACGTACGCCTTCGTCTCGGTTTTATCCGGCAGGTCGAGCTGGATCGCCGGGTCCTTCTTTACGCGTCGCAGCAGGAACGGTCGAATCAGCTTTTGCACCTGCTCCACCAGTTCGGGATCGCCGCCTTTTTCAATCGGATTCACGTACTTGTGAGTAAACGCGCTCAAGCTGCCCAAATACCCCGGATTTATAAAATCAAAAATCGACCACAGCTCAGTCAACCGGTTCTCGATCGGCGTTCCCGTCAGGGCAATCCGGTGGAGCGCGTCGAAGCGGCGGATGGCGGCCGACTGCTTCGTATGCACGTTCTTGATGTTCTGCGCCTCGTCCAGGCCGATGACGTCCCAGACGACGGAAGAGCATTCAGCTTCGTCCAGCTGAGCCAAATTGTACGAGGTGAGAACGAGATCAAAGCCGCTCACAGCCTCGATGAAAGCTTCGCCCTTAGCCCGCTGCGGACCGTAATGCAAATAGACGCGCAGCGTAGGGGCAAACCGTTCCAGCTCCTTCTGCCAGTTGCCGAGCACCGAGGTCGGGCAGATGAGAAGCGCAGGGGCCTGCTTCGCAGCGGCACGGTCATGCGACCTCGCCCCGGCCAAGCTCACCGTCCCGTTCCGGGCGTGGAGCAAGTACGCGATAAACTGGATCGTTTTGCCGAGACCCATATCGTCGGCAAGACATGCGCCCAAGCCGAACTGGCGCAGGAACAGCAGCCACGACACGCCTGCCTTCTGGTAATTGCGCAGGCCCGCCTGGAGCGTAACCGGCGGCTCTACGATCGGGATGCGGCTCATATGCTGCAAGCGTCCGATCAGCTCTGCCATATGGCTGTTAAGCTCCACCTCGATGCGAAGCTCCGTCGTTTCAGCCTCCTGCTGCTCCGCATCGACCGTACCATTGTCCCCGCGACCCGCTCCGAGCAAATGCAGCTCCAGCACCTCCCGGAACGACAGGCCTTGCTTGCCGACTCGCTTCATCGCCTGACGCACCGCCGCAACGAAGGCCGGGTCTAATTGAATCCAGCGGCCGCGGATATAGAGAAGACGCTTCTTCTCCGCCGTCAGGCGGGCGAATTCCTCCTCGGAGAAATCCAGCTCCCCGACGGCGACCTTCCAATCGAATTTCATCAGCTGGTCGGCGCCGAAGAACGATTCGCTTCTGGAACCGACCGACGACTTCAACTGAGCCTTTAACCGAGGCTGTGAGCGCCGCAGCTCCTCCCACCAAACAGGCAGAAAGACGGAAAAACCTGCCTGCAGCAGCTTCAAGCTATCCTCATTCAGAAAACGCCACGCCGCCTCATCCGTCAGCCGTCCTGGCAGCCTGTCCTCGCCGGGCGAACGCTGCTCAAACAGCTCGGGTACGAGACTTTCCGCCCGTTCGAACAAAGCCCCCAGCTTACGTTCAACATGCTTCTCCCAAGCGAAGGGAATGCGGCCTGCAAAACCTTCAGCAAGCGCACGGACAGTGTTCCCGTCCAACTCCCCTTCCACCATCATATTCGGGTCATGCTTGTCCTGAAGCAGCATACGCAGCGTCCAGAAGGAGTCCTCCGAGTTTCCGGCATCGTCCCCTTCCGAATCCATGTTCGGCTCGACCAATTGAAGGCAGATGCGAAAAGGAATCTCGTCCTTCTTCCAGCTAACGGCGGTCAACCATTCCTCTTCATCGAGCGCAAGAGCGGATGGAACCTTCTCCTCGGCGAACGGCGCAGCCGTCAATAACGGCTGTTCCTCACAAAGCTTGTCCCAGGCCTCGCGAACAGCGGGCTCGCTGACGAGCAGCTCCTCCACAGCCTGCGTGAACCAGCGCGATGCGTCAATTCCCTCCGCCAGCAGCTCCTCGTGCAGCTTTGCATACAGCTCCTGCTGCTTATCAGGCAGCAGCGGCTTCCACTCCCGCTTGCCCTCCTGCCACGCGCTCGCTTCCGGCGCGTACCAGCCATGGACCAACGCCTCACGCAGCAAGCTTGCCGCCTGCTGCGCCAGCTTGAGCTTATCCGACCACTCAACAGGCAGATGGAGCGAATTTCCAGGAGCCGCGAAGTAATCCAGCGCATCATAAGGCGACAGGACCAACGACTCCCCGCGGAAGCCGGTTCCTTCCCGGAGCAGCGTTCCATAGAGGCTGCGGGGGTGCCACGCAAACAGCCTCATCCGTAGCTGCGAACCGGACAAAGACAGCTCCGACTCTTCCCACAACAGCCATTCGCCGCTCTCCAGCTGTTCCCCCTCCACCATGACGGCATCAAGATCCAACATTACGCATCCCCCTCTTTCTTCAGCTTGCCCAGCTCCTGCTGAAAGGCCCGGAGTCGCGAATACTTGACGCTGACATGAGACAAGTAACGTTCCCATTGATCCTGCTTCTTCAAGCGGCGGTACAGCGATTCCAGCCTTTTCATCAAACGCACCGCCTTCTTGTAAGAATCCCGGTTTTTCTCGGCAATGAAGCGTTCTATGCCGTGATGAAACCAGGGGAGCAGCAAATCCTTGCGGTTTGTCTCCACCGGCTTATAATCGCTGACGCGCAGATCGAGCGGCGTAATCCCGAGGGCCATATGGATGTCGACCCACTCTTGAAACCGTTCGTGCTGCAGCAAGTAGGCCGAATAATACGGCATACTGCGCGGGATTAAGGCCATGACGGCGCGTTTCCATCGATCTTCCGCGTCCACGTGCGGAAGAACCGTAGCCCAGAGAGAGAAATACGATTCCTCCGCTCCATATCGAATCATGGGGACGAATGGAACCATCCACTCCAACCAGATCATCATCCGTTCCCATTGCCGTTCCGCTGCGAAGCCATGCAGGTAAGGATAAAACAGCATAGGAGATTTATGGTTCAATTGCTCCGCTTTCCGCATCGCCGCCTCATCCTGCCTGTCATGCACATCAAATCCGAGCGACGCCAGAATGTATTGATCCGCTTGTTTCGGTGCTAGCGAATCGCTTCGCAGCGCCCGGTTCAGACGCGTTTTCTCCCGGTCAACCCGATCCTGCCTCCAGAGCAGACCCCACCAGGTGGACGTGTACACATAGGACCAGGGGATCGGGCCGGAAAACGCCGGAAAAGCGTGCGCAGCCAAATAATCGGCCATGCTCTGAAGCCGATCCTCGTACAGTCGGTTGGCCTCGTCCGTATCGATCTCGCCCAATAGTTCGACTAATCTGTCGCAGCACCTTTCGGCGATCTCCTGTCCGCTTTCCGCTGCCGCATAGCTATCGTAATAACCGAGGTACCGATTGCGATTAGCGACAACCTGATCCGCAAGCTGCATCACGAACAAAAGCACCTGAAGCTCGTATAGCAAGCGAAGTGTCGGCTTCCAGTCCGCCCCGGCAAGTCTCATCAGCTTACCCGTCACATGATCGTACATCCCTTGAATGGCTCGAAGATTCGAATAATGTTCGACAGGAAAGGTACTCTCGAAATAACGATACCAATCCTCCGTGTTAGAATTGGGGCTGGGCGCGGCAGCCTTCAAGGGCGCCTTCCCAGCCGCACTCTGGGCGACGGCAAGAGCCGCTTCCGACGCAGCGACTTGCCGCCGCTCGTCGAAGGCCGGCGTAACCACAGACTTGGCCCCCCATCCGCTGCCTCCCGGCATCAAAAGCTTATAGGCATCGAATGCCAGATCCTCTTCCAAAAACAAGAAGGCGAGGGCCGCCAGATGCTCACAAGAGGCTCCCCTCTGGCACGTGCAGGTGCTTGTCTGAAAACCGTCCTTCACCAGCTTCGCATCGCCGCTGCCGCCATTACCGTAAGCTCGGCTCCCTACAGTACCGCCAACCATACCGCCCTCGTCATAACAATCAAAGATCAAGCCCTTGCTATAAAGCTTCCAGCCCTGCTGCAGTATAGGGTAACTGAAATAACGATAGGCAAGCTTCACCCACTCGTTCCACGTTCGCTCCTGCATCCTTGTCCTCCCGTTCCAACCATCGCTGCAAAATAAGTCTAATTATATCACAATATTTACGTCGATTTAGATGCAGGCGCCGCAGTTTTCCGCCGCCGCCCCCAGTCCCACAACGCAAAGAAGCAGCACCCCATAAAGGATGCTGCTTCTCGAGAGCAGGCAGGTCGGATTAGAATCCGCCCATGCCGCCCATACCACCCATGCCGCCCATATCAGGCATAGCAGGTTTGTCTTTTTCCGGTTTGTCTGCGATCACAGCTTCGGTTGTCAAGAACATCGAAGCGACGGACGCAGCGTTTTGCAACGCAGAGCGCGTTACTTTCGCAGGGTCGACGATACCGGCTTCGATCATGTTGACCCATTCGCCGGTAGCGGCGTTGTAGCCGATGCCTACGGATTCTTTCTTCAGGCGCTCAACGATAACGGAGCCTTCTTGACCCGCGTTAGCTGCGATTGTGCGAACAGGCTCTTCCAGAGCGCGCAGAACGATGTTCACGCCCGTTTGCTCGTCGCCGTCAGCCTTCACAGCCGATACAGCTGCGTAGACGTTCACAAGCGCTGTACCGCCGCCTGCAACGATACCTTCTTCAACGGCAGCGCGAGTTGCGTTCAGAGCGTCTTCGATGCGAAGCTTGCGCTCTTTCAGCTCAGTTTCGGTAGCTGCGCCGACTTTCACAACCGCTACGCCGCCGGCCAATTTTGCCAAACGCTCTTGCAGTTTTTCTTTATCGAACTCGGAAGTTGTTTCTTCCAGTTGTGCGCGAATTTGCGATACGCGAGTGCCGATATCCTTCTTGTCGCCGGCGCCGTCCACGATGATCGTGTTTTCTTTCGTCACGCGGATTTGGCGAGCGGAACCGAGTTGGTCCGGAGTCGTCGATTTCAATTCCAGGCCGAGCTCTTCGGTAATCACTTGACCGCCAGTCAAAGCTGCGATATCGCCCAGCATCGCTTTGCGGCGATCGCCGAAGCCAGGAGCTTTAACCGCTACGCAAGTGAACGTACCGCGAAGACGGTTCACAACCAGCGTTGCCAAAGCTTCGCCTTCTACGTCTTCTGCGATGATCAAGAGCTGTTTGCCGGATTGAACAACTTTCTCAAGCACAGGCAGGATCTCTTGAATGTTCGTGATTTTTTTATCAGTGATCAGGATATATGGATTTTCCAGAACGGCTTCCATTTTATCCGTATCCGTAATCATGTAAGGAGAGATGTAGCCGCGGTCGAATTGCATACCTTCAACGACTTCCAGCTCGGTTGCGAAGCCTTTGGACTCTTCTACGGTGATAACGCCGTCTTTGCCCACTTTTTCCATAGCTTCGGCGATCAATTGGCCGACTTCATCGTCAGCAGCGGAGATCGCAGCAACTTGAGCGATGGATTGTTTGCCTTCGATCGGTTTTGCGATGCTGGCAAGCTCGCTGACAGCCGCTTTAACCGCTTTTTCGATCCCTTTGCGGATAACCATCGGGTTAGCGCCTGCCGTTACGTTTTTCAACCCTTCGCGGATCATCGCTTGTGCAAGAACCGTAGCGGTTGTCGTACCGTCGCCGGCAACGTCGTTCGTTTTCGTAGCAACTTCTTTAACGAGCTGTGCGCCCATGTTCTCGAACGCGTCTTCGAGTTCGATTTCTTTGGCGATCGTCACGCCGTCATTGGTGATCAGCGGGCTGCCGAATTTTTTCTCAAGAACGACGTTGCGTCCTTTCGGTCCCAATGTAACTTTTACGGCGTTCGCCAAAGCGTCAACCCCGCGAAGCATCGAACGACGTGCTTCTTCACTAAATTTAATTTCTTTAGCCATGAGTATACCCTCCCGATTGGAAAATGTTTATGGTTAACGATTCGGATATTTTCCTAAGTAGTGGAGCCAAACTTAAGTATATGACGAGGCGCTTTCGAACTTGTCCTACAAGATGGCAAGGACGTCGCTCTCACGCATGATGAGCAGCTCGCGGCCTTCAAATTTAATTTCTGTACCTGCGTATTTGGAGAAAATCACGCGATCGCCTTCTTGCAGCTCAAGCGGAACGCGAACGCCGTCTTTGAGTGCACCGCTGCCGACTGCTACGACTTTACCCTCTTGCGGCTTTTCTTTCGCCGTGTCCGGCAGTACGATACCGCTTGCTGTCGTTTCCTCCTTAGCGATGGCTTCGATAACTACGCGATCACCCAACGGTTTGATCATGAGAAAATAGCCTCCTTTGAAATATGGTACTGAGTTTTTTATTAGCACTCGAACCTCATTAGTGCTAACAACAATTCTTATGATACTCACTTCGCACTCATTTTGCAAGTAGTTTTACAACATTTTTGCACCTTCATCATTGTCTCCTGGGGTCTTTTAAAATATACCGACAGCAAACAACAAAAAAGCCTGTCATTCGACAGGCTTAAGCGCGCTCTCCGCTTCCCACGCTTGATCTTGGAGCTGCTGCTTGCGATAAATCAGCGACGATAAATACACGCTGAACTCGTACAGTATAATCATCGGCAAGGCGACGACAATGGCGGACAGAGCATCCGGCGGCGTAATCATCGTAGCGACGACAACGAGGATCAAGTAGGCGAAGCGGCGCACTTTTTTCAGCAGCTTCGGGTTCAGCAGACGAATCTTGGTCAAGAACATCACGACAATCGGCAGCTCGAACACGAGCGCGATCGGAATCAGGATATTAAACATGAAGGAGAAATATTGCGCGATCCCATAAGTTTCGCTTAGCTGCAAGCTTTGCGCGATCGAGGTCGTGAACAGGAAGGCCATGCGAAATACGACGAAATACCCGAAAGCCAATCCGATCAGAAACATGAGAAAGGCAAACGGCACGAAAATGAGCGACGCTTTGCGCTCCACTTCCCGCAAACCGGGCTTCAGAAATCCCCAAATTTGCAGCAGCGTAAACGGAAGGGTAATCAAAAGCCCTGTGGCCAATGCAAAATTCATATACATCTTAATGGAATCCCACGGGGAAAACACGTTCCAATTAATCGTGTTCGCAGGGGGGATCGTTTTTAAATATGTAATTAACGGCTTCGCCGTGAACAGCCCGATCGCCATCCCGACGATCAGCACGACGACGACCCATATAATCCGCTTGCGAAGCTCGGTTAAATGCTCGACAAGACTCATGCCCTCTTCTTGACTCATCGTTACACCTGCCTTTAACGTTTACGCACCGCTCAATCCGGCAACCGGCGCGGATTGCTGCGGGAATCGGCGGCAATGCGCGGCGGGGTGGCGTCGCCGCTCGGCGCAGATTCGGATGCCGATGCCGCGGGCTTTTCGACGGGCTGCGGCGGTTCAGGGGCAGCCTCATGCTGCGACGGCGTCACGTCTTTACGCTGCGCCTGCTCCGGCTCGTCGTTCAACAGATTTTGCGCCCCTTGCTTAAATTCGCGAATCGCACGGCCGAGCGAGCGGCCGATCTCCGGCAGTTTCGCCGGTCCGAATACAATAAGTGCGATGACGGCGATCAGCAAAAACTCAGAAAATCCGATATTCCCAAACATGGCCTCTCGACCTTTCCTCCAAATTTCAAAGCCCTATGGCGCCAGACACGCCTGTGTCAGCAATGGTGCAAACCGCCGTAACCGAGCTCGGTAATGTCCCGGCGCGTAATCGTTTCACCGGCGCAAATCCGCGGCAGCAGCACATCGAACGACGTATGCGGATCGTGCATGACGCAGCCGGGGAGCCCCATCACCGGCACCCCCTCCAAATAACCGACGAGCAGCATGGAGCCGGGCAGCATCGGCGTCCCGTAGCTGACAATATCGGTTCCCGCCTGCTTGATCGCACCCGGCGTGCGGTCGTCGGGATCGACGGACATGCCGCCGGTCAGCAGGATCAAGTCGGCGCGATCCTCACGCAGAAACCGCAGAATCTCACGCGCGATCGTCTCACTCTCATCCGGCGCCAAGCGCTGCTCGATAACCTCCGAACCGAGCGCCGCTAGCTTCTCCCGTACGACCGGTCCGAATTTATCTTGAATACGGCCTTTGAACACTTCGCTCCCCGTCGTAATCAGGCCCACGCGCAGCGGCCGGAAAGGCTTCACCTCGACAAGCGGGAACGCGGCCGAAGCGGCCGCCCGCTCCGCCTGCTCCACCTTCGCTTCTTCGATCACGAGCGGAATGACCCGCGTGCCCATCAGCGCTTGCCCCGGCTTGACGACGGCGTTCGTGCGAATCGTCGACATGATCACCTGATCGATGTCATTCACCGCGTCGATGCGCGCCTGATCGATTTTGACCAGCCCGTGGATCGTCGACTTTAACGTAATTTTCCCTTCGTGCGGCTCCGTCAATTCCACGTTAGGCCCTTGGGCCGCTTGCGCCAGCCGAAGGGCCGCTTCGTCCTCGTGCAAATACCCGGCTTGCAGCTTCAACGTATAAATATGCTCTTTGCCAATGCTGAGCAGCGCCGGAATGTCCTCTTCGCGGATAACATGGCCCTTCTTGAACAACCGCCCCTTGAATTGACCGGGAATGATCTGCGTAAGATCATGGGCAAGCACCAGCCCGACCGCTTTCTCAACCTCGACTTCTTCCATCATCGAATCAGGCTTCATAGCCATGATCCCCCTCGCGTCCTGTTAAAATCGAAAGCGCATGAGGCAGCTGGTCCATCACGGCGGATAAGTTCTCGGACACGCCCTTCGGGGCGCCTGGTAAATTCACGATGAGCGACTTCCCGCGGATGCCGCAGACGGCCCGGGACAGCATGGCCCGACGCGTCTTCTGCATGGAATACAGCCGCATCGCTTCCGCGAGTCCCGGCACCTGCCGGTCAATCACTTCCAGCGTCGCTTCCGGCGTCACATCCCGGAGTGCCAAACCGGTTCCGCCCGTCGTTAGAATCAGATCGGCTTTAAAGTAATCGGTCATCTCGATCAAGGCGGCCATAATTTCATCCTTCTCATCCGGCACGATCCGATACTCGATGATTTCGCCGTTCATCTCCTCTTCGATTAATTCCCGAATGACCTGCGCACTAGTGTCTTCCCGTTCTCCGCGTGAACCGCGGTCGCTTGCCGTCAAGATCGCCACTTTCCAGCGCATAAGCCTGCTCCTCCCCCTGATTCGTTTCAAATCCCGACTTTGACATTAAGATGATGTATGTAGGTAATCGCCGCTTTTTCCGCCCGTTTTGCTGACCAGCAGGGTCGGACCGATCTGCATCGATTTCTCGGCGGCTTTGCACATGTCGTACACCGTAAGCGCGGCGGCGGACACGGCGGTGAGCGCCTCCATTTCCACCCCGGTCTGCCCCTTCGTACGAACGGTCGCTTCAATATAAAGCTCGGTTTCCCCGTTGTTGTCGAACTCGACATTGACCCCGGTTAAAAATAGCGGATGACACATCGGAATCCAGTCCGACGTTTTCTTAGCCGCCATGATCGCCGCCACCTGGGCGACGCCCATTACATCGCCTTTGCCGATCCGTCCTTGCAGGATCAGCTGCAGCGTCTCGGGACGCATCGTCACCGTCGTCCGCGCGGTCGCTGTGCGGGTCGTTTCGGACTTGTCCGATACATCGACCATGCGCGCACGTCCTTGCTCGTTGAAATGCGTCAGCGGCGATAGCGCAGCGTCTTTCGCCGTCTCTTGATCTTCTTCCCGTTTAGTCAAGGACAATCGCCCCTCCCTCCACATAACGCCGCGACTCGGTCACCAGCTCGTTAATGCGAAAATCGAACAGTCCCATCGGCACCTCGTCGATGATTTGCTCTTCGAAGGCCGGCGCCACAATGTACGGCTTCGGCAGACCGGTGCGCACATACTGCTGTATGAAACGGTCATAGAAGCCGCCGCCATACCCGAGCCGCCCCATGTTTAAGTCAAAGGCGAGTCCAGGCACAATCACGACGTCGATTTGCCGAATATCGAACAGCTGCGGCGCCTTAGCCACCGGCTCGCGAATTCCCCAAGTGCCCCGCTCCAAATCGGCGTAGGATTTAATTTCATATAGTTTAAGCTGCTTATGCGCAGTCACGATCTTCGGGACAACTACCCGCCAAGGCCGTTTCCAGCACGCTTCCAGCACGGGCGTTACGTCGACCTCCGTCTTGACCGGCATATACGTCAGCAGGGTCGGCTTGCGGCGGACAGACGGATCCGGCTGCAGAAGCTCTTCCAGACGGGCCATCAGCTTGCGGCTGATCGCCTCGGATTTGGCCTGACGCTCGTCCTCCCCGATGGCGGCCCGCACCGCCTCGGCCTCCCGCCGAAGCTTGATTTTTCTCTCTTTAATGTTCATGACCGGCCTCTTTTCAACAGGCAATTCAACACTTGCTCCAGAAGGAACAAGTTCCGTTTTGTTAAGAAACATCCATTTTCACCAGTTTACAATAAATAAGCAATAAAAAAAAGCAGGCCGCTCCCTGTTCTTCGACTGCAGCCGTAGAAGGGACTCCCCAGGAATCGGACAAGCCGCCGGGTAAACGGAAGGAAATCGAAAAAACGGAGCGAATATGCTACACTTATAGTCGTAAAACCGCGAAAAAGAAACGTAAATGAACGCATATACAAGCTGGGAGGCTTCAGAATTATGCTTTTGCAAGTATCGGGGATTACCAAAAGCTACGGCGTTACGACCGTGCTTTCCAATATAACGCTGCAGATCGAAGCCCGCGAACGCATCGGCCTTGTCGGGGTGAACGGGGCGGGGAAATCGACGCTGCTGCAGATCATTGCCGGCGAGCTGTCGTATGATGAGGGCAACATTTTTAAAGCGAAGGAAACGAAAATCGGCTACTTGCGGCAAAACACCGGTCTCGCCTCGGATCGATCCATCTGGAACGAGCTGATGAGCGTGTTTGCGGGCATGCTGGAGATGGAGGAAGAGATTCGCCGCCTGGAAGCGCGCATGTCCGAACCCGACGTGCTCGCCGACGAGAAAAAAACGGAGGACACGATGCGGCGTTACGCCGAGCTGTCCGACGCGTTCCGCGCCAAGGGCGGCTATGAGATCGAAGCGAAGGTGCGGGGCGTGCTGAACGGTATGGGCTTCGGCAGCATGAATGCCGACACCCCCGTTCAGGCGTTAAGCGGCGGTCAGAAGACGCGGCTGGCGCTGGCCAAGATGCTGCTCGAAGCGCCGGATCTGCTGCTGCTCGACGAGCCGACCAACCATCTGGACATTCCGACGCTGACGTGGCTGGAGCAATACCTCCGCTCCTACCCCGGGGCAATTCTGGTCGTGTCTCACGACCGTTACTTCCTGGACGCGCTGGTCGATGCCATCTATGAAATCGAGCGCAACTCGTCCAAACGGTACACCGGCAATTACTCGCGGTACATCGAGCTGAAAGAAGCGGACTACGAGATTCAATTGAAACAATATGAAAAGCAGCAGGATGAAATCGCCAAGATGGAAGAATTCGTACAGCGGAATATTGTGCGCGCGTCCACAACGAAACGGGCCCAAAGCCGCCGCAAGGCGCTTGAGAAAATCGAACGGCTGGACAAGCCGCTCGGAGATCTCAAGAGAGCCAGCTTCGCCTTTGAGATCGAAGCGCAGACAGGCCGCGAAGTGCTCGACGTCCGCGGTCTAAGCGTGTCTTATGACGGACGAAATCCGCTGGTGCGCAATGTCACGTTTCAGCTGCGGCGAGGCGACACGGCGGCATTGATCGGTCCGAACGGGATCGGCAAAACGACGCTGCTCAAAACGCTCATCGGCCAGCATCAACCCGACCGGGGCACCTATCAGTGGGGAACTAACGTTAAGATCGGGTATTATGATCAGGAACAAACCGGCCTCAATCCGAACCATACCGTGCTCGAGGAGGTATGGAACGCGTTCCCTCATTTAGAGGAAGCGCGGATTCGCACGGTGCTCGGCAATTTTCTGTTCAGCGGCGAGGACGTCTTCAAGAAAGTCGGATCGCTCAGCGGCGGCGAGAAGGCCCGGGTTGCGCTAGCCAAGCTGATGCTTCTGAAAGCGAACGTGCTCATTCTCGACGAGCCGACCAACCATCTGGACTTGTATTCGAAGGAAGTATTGGAATCGGCGTTGATCGATTACGAAGGGACGCTGCTTTTCATTTCGCATGACCGGTATTTCCTCAACAAAATGGCCGAAAGCATGCTCGAGCTCGCCCCTGACGGGGTCACCGTCTACCTGGGCAACTATGACGATTATGTCGAGAAAAAGCAGGAGCTCGCCGAAATCGAGCAGGAGCGGCTGGCGCAGGAGGCGGCAAAGCGCGGCGGAACAAGCAAAGGCGCTGAAAGCGCCGCGGGTTCGTCCGCCAGCGCACAGGCGGCCCCGGCGAACGGCTATGAGGCGAATAAGCAGGCCAAACGCGAGGAACGCAGCCGTCAGCGCAAGCTCGAGCAGCTCGAGGAGCAAATCGCCCGGCTGGAGAATGAAATTTCCGAGCTGGAAAGCGAGCTGGCCCTGCCCGAGGTGTACAACGATTACGTGCTCGTGCAGCAAAAGAATACAGCCATGGAATCCAAGCGCAGCGAGTTGGCAACCTGTTATGAACAGTGGGAGCAGCTGGCGGAGTCGTAATCATAAGTGTCATTGCGTGTAATCATGTAAGGAAGGGCGCCTGGGAGGGCGCCTTTCTTCACATCGGGGCGGAATCGGGTCGAACCGGCGGGACAACCCTACAGGCTGGAACCTTTGCCATTCATCTCATTTGCCAATCGTTAGAGGAGGGACGCAACTTGTTCGATGAAGCGGATAAACACCGTAATAAGAAGGCGTTGATCATCGGCGGCGGTATCGGCGGATTGGCCGCTGCCCGGGCGCTGCACATGCAAGGCTGGGAATGCTGCGTATGCGAAAAAGCAGACTCCGGCGCAGGCGCCGGCATCGTTCTGGCCGCCAACGCCATGAAGGCGCTGGACCGGCTTGGGGCCGGGGATGCCGTCCGCGCTCAAGGCTCGCCAGTTCGGCAGGGCTTGATCCGCACTTGGGACGGCAAGCGGATCACCCGTCTCCCGGTCGAGGAGCAAGCCAGACGGTTCGGCTCGGAGAGCTGGATGATCCATCGGGCCGACCTCCATGCCGTGCTGATCGCGCTGCTGCCCGTCGATACGATCATTTATGGACGGCGATTGGTGCGATTCGAGCAAACGGAGTGGAACGTGACGGCGCATTTTGAGAATGGGGAAACCGCGACCGGTGCCCTGCTGATCGGGGCCGACGGCTTGCATTCCACCGTGCGCCGGGCATTGTTCGGCCATACCCCGCTGCGCTACGCCGGGTTCACCGCCTTCCGCGGCATTTGCCGGTTTCCGGAAGCGCGCATCGCAGGCGACGTCGGTGAAGGCTTCGAAGCATGGGGTCCCGGCGTGCGGTTCGGCGCCACGCCGATCGGCCGCGGGGACATCTTCTGGTTCGCCGCCGTGAACGCACCCGAAGGCTTCACCGTCCCGCCCGGCGGGCGAAAGCCGGCGGTGCTCGCGCATCTGCGCGGCTGGGCGTCTCCGGTCGAAGCGCTGATCGAAGCGACGGACGAAACAGCCGTCCTCTCGCACGACGTCTTCGACCGGACTCCGCTCCCGCGCTGGAGCGAAGGACGCGTCACGCTGCTTGGCGATGCCGCTCATCCGATGCTGCCCAATCTCGGGCAGGGCGGCGCTCAGGCGATGGAGGATGCGCTGGTGCTGGCACGCGCCTTGGCGGAGGCGGACCCCGATGTGCCTCAAGCGCTAACCGCTTACGAACGCAGCAGACTCCCGCGCACGACCCGTGTTGTACGCGATTCGCGGCGGATGGGATGGCTCGTCCAGCTGGAGCATCCGGCGGCGATCGCCATACGCAACCGGATACTCCGCGCCATGCCGCCCGGCTTGCAGTTGCAGCGGCTGGACTGGCTGATCGGGCACGATGTCTTCCATTAAGGCGTTTCGCCCTCTTCGCCAGAAACTGCCCCTCGATAAGAGACAGCGCATACAGAAGAGCAGCGATGAGGCATTCCTGGATGTCGGAACGCCTTGATCGCTGCGATTCGATGTCGGTTTTTCCGCGTTCCCTGTCGATAACAACATGCCGAACGCCATAAAGAACGGAAGAACGACACAACCGATACGTTTCGACTTTTCCGGATAGGGAGCAAAGGTACATAACCACAGTGCAGGGTCGGCTCCATATTGCGAAAAAACGGACTCAAAGCGAACCCGGAATCAACCGCGGCCTCTGGCACTTTTCTCCAAAAAATTCACCTGATCCAGCGTGTGCATAACGAAGAAAAATGACGGAAATATCCACAAGGATATCCCCAGAAAAAAATGTCACTTTCTCTAGAAAAATCGGCCTTTTTTATTTCATCCACAGACTTATGCACATTATCCACAGAAATGATGTGCGAAAGTTATGCACGGCACCCGTGGAAAACCGAAAATGTACATTTCCCGTCATGACGCGATTTCCTAAACTTACCCACAATATGCACAGAGACTGTGGATAACTTTTGTCCACAGTCTCTATCACCCGTTTTTCTATCCACGATCCAGCAGCAGCGGAAATATTTACTTTTGGTGCAAATTTACGGAATCGTAATTTCGACCTCTTCCGCAGCTCCGTTCCCTTGCGCCGGAATTTTCCGCTGCCGTTCGTCGCGCGCCGCTTGGTTGCAGGCCGCCATAAACGCATGTGCCGCAGCCATCAAAATATCGCGCTGTGCCGAAACCCCGCGATACGTTTGACCGTTCGCCCGCACCGTCACGATCGCTTCGCCGCTGGCCTCTTCGCCGGACGACAGCGAGTACAGCTCCAAATCGGCGAATTCGGCTTCAAACGGCAGCGCCTGCTTGATCCCGGCGACGACAGCCTCTACCGGTCCTTCGCCCGTACCGGTGTACACCTTCTCGCGTCCCGTCTCCTCATTGCGGATCGTGCAGGAAGCGACCCGGTGTCCGGCGTCGCCGGTTACCAGTTGGGTCGAGACGAGCGTGAACGGCTCCAGCATACGGTTAACCGCAGCTCCGACCAGCTCCAGGAGCTGATGATCGTGGACCACCTTCTGCCGGTCGGCCAACTCCTTGAAGGCGTTGTAGAAGCTTTCCATTTGCTCCGCATCCAGCTCGACGCCCAATTCGCTGACCCGGTGCTTGATCGCGTGGCGGCCTGAATGCTTGCCCAAAATAATCATGCTGCGCGGAATGCCCAGCGACTCGGGATCCATGATCTCGTAAGTGCTGCGGTTCTTCAGCAAGCCGTCCTGATGAATGCCCGCTTCGTGCTGGAAGGCGTTGCGGCCGACGATCGGTTTATTGAAGGCGATCGGGAAGCTCATCGCACGGCTGACCATTTGCGACGTAGCGAAAATATGCTCCGGCCGCACGCCGGTTTCGGCGCCCATCGCGCTTTTCCTCGTATCCAGCGCCATCACCAGCTCCTCGAGCGAACAATTGCCCGCCCGCTCGCCAACGCCGTTCACCGTGACCTCGACTTGGCTGACGCCGGCCTTGATCGCCGCCAGGCTGTTCGCGACCGCCAACCCCAAATCGTTGTGACAATGCGCGCTGAACCTGACGCGGTCGGCGCCGCGCACGCTCTTCATCACGCGTGTGAACATCGCGCCGTACTCCTCCGGCAGCGCATAACCGACCGTGTCCGGAATGTTGATAATCGTGGCGCCTTCCTCGATCACCGCCTCGATCACCTCGAACAGAAACTCGTCGCCCGTCCGCGTCGCATCCATCGGCGAAAATTCCAGTTCTCCGACAAATTGCCTGCCGTAAGCCACCATCTCCCGGGCAAGGGCGACTACTTGTTCCCGCGTTTTACGCAGCTGGAAGTCCAGGTGGATGTTCGACGAAGACAAGAACATATGCAGCCTCCGGCGCTGCGCATCCTGCGTCGCCTGGACGGCGGCGTCGATATCCGCCTTCACCGCCCTGGCGAAGCCGCATATTTCCACACCCTGCAGCTCGCGGGAAATTTGCTGCACCGCGGCGAAGTCGCCCGGGCTCGAGATCGGAAAGCCCGGCTCAATGACGTCTACGCCCAGTTTGGCCAGCTGTCGGGCAATGACGATTTTTTGCTCCGGCGCGAGCGTCGCGCCCGGCGCCTGCTCCCCGTCCCGCAGCGTCGTATCGAAAATCGTGATGCGCCTGATGCCTTCTTTCTCCGTACCTTGAATATCTTGACCGTGAGCTGTATAGTTGTGTTCCATGATCGTTCATCCTCCTTAAGAATGTGTGTTCCTCCAAATAAAAAAGCCCATCGTCTCTTGTCTATCAAGAGACGACAGGCTGTAAGCTTGCCGCGGTACCACTCTTCTTGAAGCTGCGTCCATGCGGTCGTGCACTACCGGCATGAGGCTGCTTCCACCTCGAATGTTGATCACGGAGACGTCTCCGTCGAAATCTACGGGCTCCGGCCGCCCCATCCGGGTACGGTTCCATTCCCATCAATTCCGCCGCTCCCGGGCGAGCTTCAAGCTTCCGCCGACTGCGTCGCACCACCCCGCAGCTCTCTGTCCGATCGGTTCGCTTTACTGTTCCCGTTCTTCGCGTTTCTGACTATTTCATGTAGAGACTCCCGGCTGGGAAAATAAAAAAGCCCGCCGTCTCTATCAAAGAGACGACAGGCTGTTCCCGTCGCGGTACCACTCTTGTTGACTCCTCTGCCCTAGGCGCAGGCGAAGTCCGCTCAAAGCCGGATCACGGTGGCGAACCGTCAAAGCTTACCGCCTTCTTAGTCATGCGCGCTTGCATGCTGGCTCTTGGCTTTGCCGCTCCCGGGCGAGTTTCACCGTGTTCCCCAACTGCGTTGCACCGACCCGCAGCTCTCTGAATAGGTATGGCGGTTACTGTTCCCGATCATTGCGTTTTGATTTGTTAGTCATTATAGTATGCGCCGGATGGAATGTCAATGCGTCATTCGGGAAAAACAGCGCCCGATTATTTCGAGATATAGAAAGCGTCGTTCTCGAACTTCATCGTCAACCCTAACTCCTCCACGGCAAACTTCCATGTCATCGGAAAATACGTAATGTCGTTCAGAACAAGAATCGGATACGGTTCCTTAGCGTTATCGATCCACGCATCGTTTACGTAAACGTTAAAGGCGGGCAGTTTCGCGTACAGCTTGGAGGAAGGCGTACCCCAATCCAAATCCAAAGCCCCGGCTTCGTTATCCGTTTTCCGAACGACAAACCCGACTTCCGCATCCCACTTTGTTTCCAGAGCCAAAGCTTGCGTGTAGTTCCAGGTCATCGGAAAATAGGTGATATCGTTGTATAAGATAACAGGGTATTCCGTGGCGTCGTTGACTATTTGCTGTCCGTTTACGTAAAGGTCGAACAGAGGCAATTGTACGGTTACTGATCCGTCCGGAATCTTTTCTTTCGGAGCCGGAGGCGCCGAATTCGGTGCAGGCGTAAGCGTCGAATCCGTGTCTGACGAGCTGCTCAGCTCCTGGTCGGTAGAAATCTTTAGTGCCAAGAATCATTAATAGGTTTAACAAAGGATAAAGCGGATGCACTATCGAAGTTTAATGGAAATCCCCGCAAATTTATATCCCAACTATAAGCAGAGGAGAAAAATATCATGTTTCAGCTTGAGCTATATAATGCTATATGGTTATTCGTAGTAATATTTATGCTTCATGATTTTGAGGAAATTATAGCTGTTGAAAAATGGGCGAAAAGAACGGAAAGCAGAATAACGGGTAACAGCAACCGGATAAGCAAAAAGATTTGGCAATTTTGGAACGTTAATTCTTATTCCTTTGCGAAGAGAGATGTTTTTATATTCTTAACGATGTCTATAATTACTTTCATTAAAATCCAAAACTTAGAAAGTTTATGGAGTTCGATTTTATATCTTTCCTTCTTGATATTTGTACTCATACACAATGTAGCCCACGTCTTGCAAACATGGTTACTAAAAACATATACCCCAGGTCTCTATACAGCTGTCTTTTTAGTAACTCCTTATACCATTTATTTGTTAGACCGCTTAACTTAGCAGAAATTTGATCATGCTCCTTGTTCAACGAACAGGTGTGTTACAACATGAACCTTTAACAGAGCTAATTATTAAAAAAGCCCCGATGCCCGGTTCATGCCGGACACCGAAGCCTTTACGCAAATGGCAGGCTGGAGTCTGCTACTCCGTGATAAACATATAACGCAGCACGATCAGCACCGCCAGCACCCACATCAGCCAATGGACTTTATATTGGCCTTTGCCGCTCAGTTTCGCGACGGTGGCCAGCAAGACATAACTGACGATCCCGAACGAAATCCCGTTGGCGATGTTGTACGTGAAGGGCATGAACGCGACAGTGAAGAACGCCGGAATGCCGTAAACCAAATCTTGAAAGTCGATCTCGCGAACCGATTGCATCATCAGCACGCCGACAATAATAAGCGCCGCCGCTGTCGCGGAACCCGGAATAAGCGCGGCAATCGGGGCAAGGAACAAGGCGAGCAAGAAGCAGACGCCCGTCGTCACCGCCGTCAAGCCGGTGCGTCCGCCTTCGGCGACCCCCGCAGCACTTTCGACGAAAGCCGTCACGGTGCTCGTACCGACCAAGGCCCCGCCGCTGACGCCGATCGCATCCACCATCATCGCTTTGCCGACGCGTTTCTGGCCTTCGACTTTGTCTTTCATGAATCCGGCACGGTTCGCCGTACCGACGAGCGTTCCGAATGTATCGAACAGCTCCACAAATGTAAACGTCAAGATGACGGAAATAATCCCTGCATTCATAATCCCTGCAAAATCGAATTCAGCAAAGGCCAGCTTGCTAAGGTCCGGCACCCAGGTCGTCTTCTCGCTGCCGAGCGTGGCCAAATTGACAACCGGCGTACCGTCCGGATTATGCATGAACATGCCCACTACCGTCGTCAGCAGGATGCCGAACAAAATCGCGCCGCGCACCTGCAGCACTATCAAAATCGAGATCAATGCAAGTCCAATGATGCAGAGCAGCACGTTGACGTTATGCATGCTGCCGATATGGAAGACCGTCTCAAAGGAGAGCAGATCGGTATATTTGCCTTTCGGCACATCGTTCAGCGTTTCGACCGCAACGGTCAGCAGCCCGCTGTTCTTCAATCCGATAATCGCGATAAACAGCCCGATTCCGACCGTAATCGCGTGCTTCAAGCTGTCCGGCACTGCGACGATCAGCATCTGCCGCACCTTCGTCACCGTCAATACGATGAAAATCAAGCCCGAAATAAAAACGGCCGTCAAGCCCATCTGGTACGTAAACGTGCCGCCCGAAGCCAGGATCACCGTCGCAAAATAGGCGTTCAACCCCATCCCCGGCGCCAAGGCGACAGGAAAATTCACGAAGAGCCCCATACAGATCGTAATGACGCCTGCGGCAATCGCGGTTGCCAAAAACACGGCCGTCCAGTCCATTCCCGTCGCGCCGGAGCCGAATGCGCTAAGAATGTTCGGATTGACGGCCAAAATATACGCCATCGTCATGAACGTGGTTAGCCCGGCCATCACTTCGGTACGAACTGTAGTGCCGTTCTCTTTTAGCTTAAACAAACGATCCATTTTTTCCAAAATCCCCCTCGGAAAGAGTGTTTTCGAAAACAACGACGAAAAGCCCGGGTACCTGACGGTCCGGGCTCACAAGAAAAAAGGCTCCGCGGGATTCCGCGAAACACGTGCTTTCTTGTTCGTAGCCAGATCATTTACGGTGACCTCGTAGAAACTCCCGGGCCGATTCCCGGGATTATACGAAACGGTTATTCTCTTCAATTCCTGTATTCATTATAAAAAGTGATGTCACTGCTGTCAACCAAAATTACCGAACATTCGACATTTTTCTCAACGCTATCGTTCGGCATTCGACCTAACAAAAAGCCCGCTCTCGTATGTCGCGAGAACGAGCCTTCTTTCGTTTATTCCCACTCAATCGTCGCTGGAGGTTTGGAGGTAATGTCATACACGATCCGGTTGACGTTGTCAACTTCGTTGACGATACGGACCGAAATTTTCTCAAGCACATCCCATGGAATACGAGCCCAGTCCGCAGTCATGCCGTCGATGGAGGTTACCGCGCGAATGCCGACCGTATACGAATACGTACGGGCGTCACCCATAACGCCGACGCTCTTCATGTTCGGCAGCGCCGTGAAATATTGCCAAATCTCGCGGTCGAGACCGGCTTTGGCGATTTCGTCGCGCAGAATCGCATCCGATTCGCGAACGATCGTCAGCTTCTCCTCCGTCACTTCGCCAAGCACGCGGATGGCCAGTCCCGGACCCGGGAACGGCTGACGCCACACGATGGCCGCCGGCAGTCCGCACTCTTCGCCGACCTTACGCACCTCGTCCTTGAACAGCGCTTTGAGCGGCTCCACCAGCTTGAACTTCATATCTTCCGGCAATCCGCCGACGTTGTGATGCGATTTGATCGTTTGTGCCGTAGCCGTACCGCTTTCCACGATATCCGTATACAGCGTGCCTTGCGCCAAGAACGCGAAGTCGTCGAATTTCCCCGACTCCTCTTCGAAGACGCGAATGAATTCCGTGCCGATGATTTTACGCTTCTGTTCCGGATCGTCGACGCCGGCCAATTTGCCCAGGAATCGCTCGCGGGCATCGATTTTGACGACTTTCATATCGAATTTGCCGACGAACGTATCCATCACGCTCTCCGCCTCGCCTTTGCGCAGCAAGCCGTGGTCGATAAACATACACGTCAGCTGATCGCCGATCGCTTTGTGAATCAGCATCGCCACCACGGACGAATCGACCCCGCCGCTCAGGGCGCACAGCACCTTTTGGTCCCCGACTTGTTCGCGGATTTCTTGAATCGTGTCCTCAATGAAGGTCGTCATGCTCCACGTTCCCTCGCACCCGCATACATGGTACAGGAAATTACGAATCATTTCGTTGCCGTAGACGGAATGGCGCACTTCCGGATGGAATTGAACGGCGAACATCTTCTTCTCCGGATGACTCATGGCCGCGATAGGCGCATGCTCGGTGCTCGCGTCGACGACGAAGCCTTCCGGGGTCTGCACGACAAGGTCGCTGTGACTCATCCATACGGTTTGCTTCTTATCGAGCCCGTGCACGAGTCCGCAAGCATCCGTGAAATCGACTTCGGCTTTGCCGTACTCGCGCTTCGAAGCGGGCTCCACCTTGCCCTCCAACTGATGGGCCATCATCTGCATCCCGTAACAAATGCCGAGAATCGGCACCCCGAGGTCATATACGGCCGGGTCGACCAGCGGAGAAGCTTCCCCGTACACGCTGGCGGGACCGCCTGAGAAGATGATGCCCCGAGGCTGCAGCGCTTTGATTTTGTCGGCCGGTGTATTGAACGGCAGCAGCTCGCTGTATACGCCCAAGTCGCGGATACGGCGTGCGATCAACTGGTTGTACTGCCCGCCAAAATCGAGCACCACAATAATTTCATTCGGCTTGTCCATGGTTTGTACGTTCCTCCTGCAATAAGCGTTCATTTTTCAATGACACCTATTATAAGCTTACACCGGATAAAGGGCAATGCTTTGTCTGACCGTTTTGTCGCATGATGGCGAAAAATGAAAAAAGCCCGTCCCGATGCAGCGGACGGACTCTTGCGGCGACTACGCTTTGCGGCTGCGCCGCAGCTGCAGCCAAGCGTCCCGCAGCGCCTGTCTGGAGACGGGGGCCGGCGACGACGCATAAGGATCGGCGTAGCGCTGCGCTTCGAGCAGCCGCGTGAAACGGACCAGCGCCTGCCGGTGAGCCTCGCTGAGGCAGGCGCGCGAAGCGGCGTATTCGCGCAGCGTTTGCGCAGGCGCCGCCGGGCCGTAGGTCCGCTGCAGCCGGCGCCAGAACCGTTCACCCAGGCGATGGGCGGACAACCGGCGCAAGCCATGCAGCAAGCCCGCGCTGCCGGACGGTGCCGCAGCGGGCCGCGCCTGCTCGGCGGCAGCGGTGCGAAGCTGCCGGCTGCCGGCTGTAAGGCCGAGCGCCAAGAGCGCGCCGGCCCCGGCTATGACCGCGGCAGCGGCGAGCGTCGGCCGGGTAAGCCGGGCCGAGACACCGCCCCAAGCAGCCTTCGCGCGTCCGCCGAGTATGTCCAGCGAGGCGGCCAGGTCACGGTACGCCGCTTGCATACGCTCTGCGGCACCGGCCGTCCAGCGGTTCGAAGACGGCTGTCCCTCCGTCCCGGCCCCAGCTGTCCCGGTGTGCGGGGTCGGCGGCACGCTTTCTCCGTTAAAGCCGGGGGTCGGCTCGAAGGGCGCCCAGCCGGCCGTCGGGAAATACACCTCCACCCAAGCATGGGCGTCTTGCTGCCGCACCTGCACGTTGTATCGTGTCCTATCGTCCAACTTCTCCGACGCGACGACTTCGCCGGGCGTAAACCCCTTAACCCAGCGAGCGGGAACGCCGGAAGCGCGCAGCAGCACGACCATCGCCGTTGAGAAGTGATCGCAGTATCCGGCGCGCTGCTCGAACAAGAAGCGGTCAACCAGGTCCTCCCCGGTCGCGGCGGGCCGCGTATTGTCCGTGCGGTACGCGTAATGCTCGCGCAAGTACCGCTCAATGGCGTCGGCTTTCGCATAAGGCGTCTCGGCCTGCTGCGTAATTTGACGCGCCAGCCCGCGGACGCGTTCCGGCAGCGCTTCAGGCAGCTGCAGGAACCGTTCGCGGACGGCGGCGGGATAATCGGTTCCCGCATCGCGCTGCAGCATCGAACGGTCGGTCAGCACGCGGGCTTCGAGACGATAGAACGACAGCGGGTCCGTTAACGCCGGCATCACATATCGGTCCGTCTCCGCCTGCTTCCACACCCAATCGACCGGGATGGCTTGTCCCCGTGCGGTTTGCAAGGCGTCGACGCGGGTGATCGTCCCCCCCGCAAGCAGGAAGCGGTTCAACGTCGAATCGGCTAACGCCACCTCCTGGATAACGGCTGTATAGGCGGACGAAGCCGCCAGTTCCGGCGTCGGCTCGCCCAAGCGGGATTGGAGCATCGTCGGTTCAGGCTCCGTCCAGCCTTGCCCCGTATAACGGCTCTTGGCTTCGCCGCGCCAATAGGTCAGACGCTCGGTAACCGCCGTGAAAGCCACGCCGGGATCGGCGCGCAAGGGCAGCCCGAGCAGGCTGTCGTCCGCTCCGTAGCCTGTGCGGGCCACCGAATCGGAGGCGCCGGCACGGTACCCGTTTGCCAGATGTTCTTCCCACGTCCGCATGTACGCCAACCAATCGGGCGGCTGGGCCTGCTGCGGATGAAGCAGCACGCCCAGACCGCCGGCTGCGAGGCTGGCGGCAAGCAGCAGCAGACCGGGCATCCAGACGCCCTGAGCGGCGATCGGCACCGTGCGGCTGTCCGCAGGCGCCCCCCCTGCCGCGGACGGCGTCCCCGTCTCCGCAAGCCAGCGCCGCAAACGTCCGGGCTGCAGAAGCAATTGAAGCAGCAGACCGATAGCCAGGCAGCGGCAAACGGACCCTAATGCATCCAACCCGAACGCCGTTTGCATCAAGATCGGAACCGCCAGCGTCATCAGCACCAGCCAAAACATGGAACGGCGATCGAGCACAAGCGATTGCACGACCGAGATGAAGAACGCCCAGCCGGTCGTGAACAGCAGCGTTCGCGTCGCAGGCTCCCACGCCCCTAAGCGGCCCTGCAGTCCCTCGCTCCAATCGACTGCCAGCTCCCGGCCCCAGATCGCCCATTCCTCCGCGTTCGGAAAGGCTTGACCGTGGTGCAGCCAAGCGGTGAACAGCACGATCCCCGCGGCTTTCAGCGGCCAAACCGCCCAGGCGGACGGACGAAACGAATCGATCAGAACGAACAGCGAGAACGTCCAAACAAAGGGAGCAATGGAATAAAGCTCGGTGACCTCGGCTAATCGGCCGAGCGGGTACAGCCATTCGAGCAGCAGCAGCAGCAGCAGCAAGCTCAGCAGGGCATCCTCGCCCCACGAAGTGCGCGGCTCAGACTGCGTTTGGCCCGCGAAGCCCGGGTCCCGGTCCGCAGCGGCGGGACCGGCAGGTATCGTGGAGGCGAGCGCTCTTGCAGGGGAGACGTACGCTGCCTGCGGCGTTAGGCCCGGCGAATAGCCGGAAAACCCCACCGATGCAGACGGAGCGGCAGGCATCGCGGAAGCGAGCGCAGCGGTCGGGGAGGCGTTCTCCACATGCGGCAATTGTCCCGCTCCCCCTCCCGCCGCCAGACGGTCAATGTCCCGATGCGGCATAACCGTCACCTCCTATCTGCGGTGCGGAGGACACAGCTAGCGCGCTCACAACGGTCACGCGGCAGCCTATCGCCTCCAGCTGCTGCAGCCACGACTCCACCGCGGCAGCGCTACCGCCCGACCACGGGCCTTGCACGTACACGAGCTGCACCGCCCGTCCCGGCAGCCGGCGCAGCACAGGGATCAGCTGCGCGTCTGCGCGGGCCGTCACCAGCGTGACGGCTCCGCCGCCGGCAGCAAGCGCTTCGCGCAGCGCCAGCTCGGCGAACGCCTGCGGGCGAGGATCGCCCTGAGGCACCGCTGCGAGCAGCGCCAGCACATCGCGCAAGCGCCCGCGGCCTTGCGCTTCGACGCTGCCGCCCCGGCCGTCGCTCACGGCCAGGCGCACGCGCAAGCCCTGCTCGAGCGCGCGCAGGGCGAGACCTGCCGCGGCCTCCGCCGCCGCCGTCAGCGCGGGATCCGCCCACAGGGCGTCTCCCGTGCTGCTCCCGGCTCCGGCCGCGTCCAAGCCGATGAGCTGCCGCCCGATGGCAGGCAGCTCGAGCTCCTTCGCGCGCAGCTCGCCGGTGCGCGCGCTGCTGCGCCAGTGGATCCGGCGGAGCGGATCCCCGGGCGCGTAAGGCCGCGTGCCGATCACCTGCGGCACGCTTGCGCCGTTCGGCGGGCGTTTGCCTCGCCGCGCTTCTTCGAAGGCGGCGCCGGGATCGGCCGCCGCCGGCAGCAGCCGGGGCAGCACGAGCAGCTGCCCCTCGGCCGGGCTGCGCCGCTGCACGCGCAGCAGCCCGAAGGCGTCGCCGGCGGTGACCGTCCGCTCGGCGGCGGCATAGACGCCCCGGCCTAGCCCCGCCAGCCGGCCGGTCAAGCGCGCCTCGCCGCGGAAGCCCGCCGGCGCGTAAGCGCACAGCGTCACAGCTTCGCCGGTGCCGGTATGCACCCAGCGCTCCTCGAAACGCAGCCAGACGCCGGGCAGACCGCGCGCAGGCAGCGATACCCGATACGCGAAGCTGAGCGATTCCCCCGTAAATACATAGAGCAACCCGGCTTCAACCGGCTTCGTTTCTCTGGCCCCTAGATTAGAGAACGTATGTTCCAGACCCAGAAACAACCGCTCCACCCGGACTCCCCGACGAACGGACAGGTAGACTAGCAGCCCGTAGATCCACAGCAAGACGGCCACCCCCAGCGCGAACCAGGCCGTGCGGCCGCCCCAAGTCGCCGCCCAGACGCCGGCGGCCGCTCCAATCACGACAAGTCCGATTAAGCTTCGCATCGCGGATCGCCTCTCAACCGGCCGCATGGCGGCGAACCGGCACCGGCGTCGCCGCCAGCAGGTCGCCCATCACCGTGTCGGTGCTCTTCCCGGCCATGGAGGCATTCGCTCCGAGCATGATCCGATGCGCAAGCACCGGGACGCAGAGCGATTTAATATCGTCGGGAATCACGAAACCGCGTCCGCAGCGGAACGCTTCCGCCTGGGCGGCGCGCATCAGCGCGATCGACGCCCGCGGACTGGCCCCGAGGGCGATATCCGGATGTTGACGGGTCGCCGTCGTCAGCTGCACGATATATTGCTTGATCGTCTCGTCGACGTGCACGGCACGCACTTGTTTTTGCAGCTGGGCGAACTCCTCCTGCAGCACGACCGTCCGAATGTGCGTGAGCGGAAACGCATCCTCCATCCGGTTCAGCATCTCCACCTCGTCGCGCGGCTCGGGATACCCCAATCGCAGCTTGAGGAGAAACCGGTCCAGCTGCGCCTCCGGCAGCGGGAACGTCCCTTCGAAATCGATCGGATTTTGCGTCGCGAGCAGAAAGAACGGCTCCGGCAGCGGATACGTCGTCCCGTCGACCGTCACCCGCTTCTCCTCCATCGCTTCCAGCAAAGCCGCCTGGGTTCGCGGCGACGTCCGGTTCAGCTCGTCGGCCAATACGATCGGCGCGAGCAGTGGACCCGGCCGAAATTCAAATTCGGCTGTCCGTTGATTATAAATCGATACCCCCGTCAAATCCGAGGGCAGCAGGTCGGGCGTACATTGAATGCGTGTAAACCCGCAATCGATCGTACGCGCCAAGGCACGGACGAGCATCGTTTTACCGACGCCGGGCACGTCTTCGAGCAGAACATGACCGCCGGCCAGCAGGGCGACGAGCAGCTTCTCGATCACGTCCCGTTTGCCGACAATCACTTTTTCCACTTGATATACGATACGCCCAAGCAAAGCTTCGGGAGAATCCGTTACGGATGAGGACGACATCATGTTTATAACCTCCTAAAATGCGGCTCATAGTCTTCATAGACTTGGAATCCTATGAATCCAGTATTGCCGAATTTCAGAGATTTTAGACGGGAACCGAACGCTTCGCCGCAGCCGCCCACAGCCGCCCCAGTTCGAGCGGCAAGCCTTGCCGGAAGGTGGCCCGGACCGTGGCGGGATGCCCGTCCGTCTCCGGCTCGTAAGCGACGATCTGCGCGCCGAGCAGCTCCAGCGCGCTGCGCAGCGGCACATATAACGAGCCCTCTCGCAGCTCCATTTCAGGCAGAGGGATGACGGTTACAGCTTCATGCCCGGAAGGGTCCCATTGCGGCTGCTCCCGATAAACCCGCAGCTCGCAGTTCGCTAAATCGTACTCCGTCCGGGAGCTCCCGTATCGAACGACCGCCGTCCGCGCGCCCGGCTCCCATACCACCTCCGCTCCCAGCGGCTGGACGAGCTCCCGCAGTGGAACAATGAACCGCTCTTCCCGAAAGAGGAAGCCGTCCCGCCGGAAATCCACGGTCGTATAGTCCGTCCGAAGACGCAACTGGTCAGGGCCTCCCGCTGCAATCCCCCCGGAGGCCAGCGCCGTCTCAGGGGCCGGTTTCACTTCCGAGCCTGCGCCCGCTTCTTCCGCCACGCTCCCGGCTGCCGCCCAAACCGGGCGGTGCTCCTCCACCGCCTGCAGCTGCTGTTGAAAGGCGCTCCACGACGTTCCACGCTGCCATTTGGCTTTGCTCACGCCAAACTGCGCCGGCTTCACTTCCGTCGAAAGCGGAGCGAACCGGTAGCCTTGATCTTTAAACAATTTGATAATTTTCGGCAGCGCTTTCAAAGTTTGCTCATGACCCGGTCCGTCATGCATCAAGACGGTCACCTCGTGCCGGAACGGACCTTGGGCCACCGTATGCGCGATGTCCTCCGCGGTCGCACCCGCCTTGCGCGCATCCTCGCTGTCGATCGTCCAATCGAAGACGGAATATCCGCCGCGGTTCAACAAATAAAAGTAAAACGCATCAAAGTTGCCAGCCGTTCCCCCCGGAGCACGTACGAGCGGCGTTCTAACGCCCGTCGCATCGAACAAAATTTGTTCCGTTCGCTGCAGCTGCTCCCAGTACGCTCCGAATTTCGAGTACAGCTCTTTATATACATGGTTATACGAATGGTTCCCGATCGCATGCCCTTCCTCCACGATTCGTTTCACGACATGGGGTCTGGCTTCGGCCTGCTCGCCCAAGACGAAGAAGGTGGCCCGCACCTCTTCCTCCTTCAAGACATCCAGCACCTGCGGCGTAAAGGCGCTCGGTCCGTCGTCGAACGTCAAGTAGACGGTCGGCTCTTCCGGCTTTCGGTACGACATCTCTTCCGCTTCTACACGTTTACCGGAGGAGAGCGAGGCGAACACCTCGTCCGCCTCCTTGGCGGTCAGCGGGGCGGCGGCGAACGTTTGCGGGGCGGCCGATAGCCATATGGCGAGGACCAGTATTCCGGTCAAGAAAGAATGCAAGATGCTGTTTCTACTGCTGGTGCGTTCAGCCGATGTTACCCGCTTCATTTGAATCCCTCCGTATATTCTATGGGCTTTCGTTTTACTAGAATATATGGAGGGAGCCTAGCATTTAGACCTGTGCGCCGCGAAACTTCGCTAGATTGCCTCTTGTGATTATGGGCGCCTCCGGCCAGTTCGTCCTACCGGTTTGCTTCGAAAAGCGCATAGAGGAACTATGATCCGCTATTGTCCCTCCTTCCCCGCATCATCGAAAAATAACGAACCTTCAGAGCCTTATTATTCGAGCGCCACCGAGGACCGTCTACACGTCGAAAACGGCGGAATAAGCTATCCAGCGTTCTGCTATTTCGTACCAGCTCTACCCGTGTTGCCGGGTTCGCGGCCTTTTCACTACCGCCCGTTGTTCCAAGGAATGCCGAACCTGCACTAAGGCCCCCGTCGCCCCGCTCCCACGCCAAAAAACCGCAGAAAGGCCTCGGCCTCCCTGCGGTTTCATGCATACTTGTTCTTTGCGTAGATGCGCCTGCGACCGCCGTACCCCTTACGGCTGCCCCGGCTGACCTTTGCCAAACCTGCTATTCTTCCACGCGGCAAGATGAAGCTGGAACTCCTGATCGATGAGGGCCGCTCTCGTATTCAGCTCATCCATCCATGTCTTGTCGCCGACCAGCGACGCTGCGTAGATGTAATTGTGCAGCTCGCTCAGCTTGCGGGCATAGTTCGCATTCGCCTGCAGGCACATCGTCAACTCATTCGACTCATCGGTCGTTAATTCCCGGCTTTGGTGAAGCGTCCACAACTCGGCCATCCGAACTTGAAAAGGCAGCATGTTTCTCACTCTCCCGAAAAATTTGCTTGCCTTCCCAGTGTTGACGAATTCGCGCTTCTTTAGACAGGCTCCGGCTCGACAGGCTGCCGTTTACCGGAATCAGATACAAACCGGCTTGGCGCTCCAATTGAATGACCTGTCGGCTCCAGCGTCCCGTCAAGCGCGCACTTTGTAGGTCAGATGGAGCCGGTGTTCGGATTGGCGCCGCCAAGAACCGGCCGTCCGGCGTCAGCGCGAAGTTTCGCGGCGTATCACCCTGCGTGGAAACATGCTGCAGCAGGCCCAGCCTCCGCTCGACTAGCCGATGCCGAACACAGCGATGCTGTTGTGTCTCTTAAGCAAGTTCCTCTTCTTTCACTCCAAGCACATTTTGCAAATAAAAGATGATCACTTCTATCTGGCTATCGATCTGTAATTGTTGGATATCCATTTGCATCGCATCGCAGGTAATGCCGTCAATAAATGAAATGATGGTCCTCGCTATTGCTTCAATGGACATTCTTGGGTGAAACTCCCCTACAGCGACTCCTCGTAAGCGAAAACTTTGGTATCAATACCATCAGTTTTCGCTTCTATAATGTTAAATGTGTAACATTCTATACAACACATTAATTTACAAGTAAAAACCTCTAAAGCTAATCTTACAGAGTAATACCGGCTCTCTCTTCCGTTACACCGTTTCCTTCACCGCTTGCAGCACCTGCTCCACATGGCCTTTGACCCTCACCTTGCGCCATTCCCGCACAAGCCGCCCCTCTTCGTCGATGAGGAACGTCGAGCGGACAATGCCCATATACTCGCGGCCGTACAGCTTCTTCAGCGCCCAGACCCCGTACTTCTCGGCCACTTGATGATCCGGATCGGACAGCAGCGGAAACGGCAGCTCGTATTTCGCCGCAAACTTCTGATGCGCCTTCAGGTCGTCCGGACTGATGCCCAGCACGACCGTGCCGGTCTTGGCGAACTGTTCGTTATAATCGCGGAATTGGCACGATTGCTCCGTGCACGTCGGCGTCATATCTTTCGGGTAAAAATAAAGCACGACCTTGCGGCCGCGGAACTGGCTGAGCGTAACGGTTTCCCCGCTGCCTGCCGTTAAGGTAAAGTCGGGAACCACTTGTCCGATCTGCAATTCTGCCATTGAATTCCTCTCCTGACGGTACTAGGTTTTGCGCCGCATTATACATTTTGGCCATCCGCTTTGACAAGCGTAACGGCCTGACTCCTATCGAACGCCACGTACTTCTTGGCCTCTTTCATCATTAGCTTGGCGGAATCGCCCCAGGATTACACGCCCGGCCTTGAACAGATGGCGTTTACGATCCCGCCCCGCGGTACCGCTTCACGCCGTAATTCCAGACACAAACGCCGGTAACGAAGAAGACGGCCCCGACAACCGGGGTGAGCAGCGCGAAGCCGCCCCAATTCGCCCGGTCCAGGAAATAGGCGGACGGATAAAACCCGACGAAGCCGAACGGAAGCACCCACGTCAGCGTAAACTTCATGACGGCGTTGTAGATCGTCATCGGATACCGCCCATAGTTTTGCAGATTGTAGAGCAGCGCGGTAATCCCGGTTGGAGCGTCCGAGAAAAAGGACAGCGCCGAGAAGAAAATGTAAATGCCGGCATAAATCATAACCGAGCCGACGACCAGCAGCACCAGCACGAACGGATCCGACCACGTGAAGCCAAGGCCCAGCTGCGTCCAGGTATATGCCATGATGAGGAACCCGACCAGGGAGCTGAATAAGGACGGCGGGTCCATATTTTCCAGCACCAGCTGGACCAGATTATACGCCGGGCGCGTCAGCACCCTGTCCATTTCCCCCTTGACGATGTAGCGCTCGCTAAAATTCCACAAATTAAAGAAAGTGTTAAACAAGCCTGATGCCATCATAAAATAACCGTAAATGAACAGCACCTGCTGCTCATTCCATTCCCCGATCAGTTCGGTATGCGTAAACATGATCAGAATGAAAATTAAATTCAGTCCGTTAAACATCAAATCCGACAACAGCTCGATCCAGAAGTCGGAACGATACGTAAGACGCGTTTTGAAATAGTTTTTCAAATAACCCAGAATCAGCCCTGCATAGAACATTCGTCCCTCACCCTCCCTGTACGAACAGACGCGACCTTGCGCTGCGCCAAAGGAAGTAAAGCGGCACTAACAGCAGCACAAACCATCCCGCCTGGATCAGCAAGCCGTGATACACGGCATCGCCCGTTACCGCTCCCGTAATCACCCGGCCGGGCAAATACGTAATCGCCTGGAACGGCAAAAACCGCAAGACGCTCTCTGCCCAACCGGGGAAAAAAGTCATCGGCACGACGAGTCCGGAGAACAAGTCGACCGCCACTCGCTTCATCCGCATCAAGCCCTCGTTGTTTTCAAGAAAAAACGCGCCTAACCCGGTCATAATATTGATCTGTGAATTAATCAGGAAGCTGAGCAGCAGCATGAACAAATAAACCGCCCACAGCTTCGGATCGGTCGGCAGCTGCACGGGAAACAACAGCGACGCCAGAATCATGCCCGGCGTGGACAGCATCAATAAACGGAACAAGCCTTCGCCGAGACCCTGCATCATTTTGACAACCATATAATTATAAGGACGAATGAACTGAATGGCCAAACTGCCGTCTTTGATTTCGTTCGCAATATCCCGGTCGAGATTGTTGAAATAGAACGCCCGTGCCATCCAGCCGATCGCGACATACGTCGTCATCTGGGTAAGCGTCATGCCCCCCAGCACCTCTTTGCTCCCGTATATCGCTTTCCACAGGAAGTAGTATGCTCCGATATTCAACGCATAGATAATGATCCCGCTAAAGTAGTTGACCCGGTAGGCGAGCATCATCAGGAAGCGTATCCGGATAATATACAAATACGCGTTAAGCATGAACGGCCCCTTCCCGTTCCCGGGTCCATTCACGCTTTACTTCCGAAGAACCGGATTTGTAGATCTCGCGGACAATGTCGTCGGTATTCGTTTCGAATATTTTGATATCCTCGATGTTGACCACTCCGACCACGCGGCCGAGAAGCTCCGATACGTTCGCCAACTGATGCGGAATCCATACTTTGGCGGTCAGCTCGTTCTCAAGCTTCCATTGGACGTCCAGTCCGGCGGTCAGCAGCTCTAACTGATCAAGCGTGACGGGTTGGGCGAAGCGGAACGCAGCTTCTTTGCCTTTCCCCCAGCGTTCCTTTAATTCCTCGAGACCGCCGTCATAAATAATGTTGCCGTCGTCGAGCATGATAACTCTGGAGCATAGCGCTTCGATATCCTGCAAATCATGCGTTGTCAGCAGAATGGTCGTACCGAACCGGCTGTTAAGCGATTTGAGGAATTCGCGGATTTCGGTTTTCACGACAATATCAAGGCCGATCGTCGGTTCATCCAGAAACAGGATGGACGGATTGTGAATAAGCGAAGCCGCCAGCTCACAGCGCATCCGCTGCCCGAGGCTGAGCTTTCGCACAGGACGGTTCAGCAGATCGCCGAGCTGGAGCCTGTCGATGAGCTCATCCATCCGAATCCGGTAATCGTTGTCCGGAACGCGGTACACTTTTTTAAGCAGCTGGAACGATTCGACCACGCCCAGGTCCCACCAGAGCTGGCTGCGCTGGCCGAACACGACGCCGATGCCGCGGACGAACGCCTCTCTTTCTTGATAAGGGACGTAGCCGTTGACGCGAATATCGCCGGACGTCGGAACGAGGATGCCGGTCAGCATTTTAATCGTCGTCGATTTCCCTGCACCGTTCTCCCCGATGTAGCCGCAAATCTCCCCTTGAGGAATTTGAAAGCTGATGTCTTTAACCGCACGAACCTGGGTGTACTCTCGTTTAAACAAATCACGAAGAGCACCTTGCAGCCCTTCGCGATTCTTCTGCACCTTAAATTCTTTGCGCAGCTCATGCACGTCTATAGCGAGCGACATTGGAATGTTAGCCTCCTGTCAGAAATTGCCGAAGCTTGCAGCTTTACAGCGAAACCCGGTATAATGAAGAGAAATTTTCACAAGCTATACCCGTATATGATACACGAACCGCAAGAAGAGGAAAAGCGACCGAAACTACAGGAAAGGATCGATTTTTCCATGGCACGCAAGATCAAATGGTTTTTTACAGGCATTCTTGTTCTTTTACTCATCGCTATCGGTTATTATACATATGGCTTCCTTACCTTTGCCAAGAACATCCAAAGTACGCCGGAAACGACAAAATTTTCGGGCTTCACGGCAAAGAAGACGGGAGGAGCCGAAGCCTACGCGCCTCCCAAATGGGAAGGCAAACAGCGGGTGAACGTTCTGATCTTAGGCGGAGATTCGCGAGGCTTGAAGAAGAACGAAATTCCGCGTTCCGATTCGATGATGGTCGCCTCGATCGATCCGGTGACGAAGAAGGCGTACCTGTTCTCGATTCTTCGGGACACTTATGTGAAAGTGCCCGGTCACGGCAACGACCGGATTAATACCGCGGTCGCGACGGGCGGTCCGAACCTGGCGATGAAAACCGTCAGCGATCTGCTCGGTATTCCGATTCAATATTATGTATACACCGATTTCCAAGGTTTTATCGCGTTGGTCGACGCGATCGGCGGCATCGAGCTCGAAGTCGAGAAGGACATGAAGTACCGGGACTCCGAGGAGCCCGAGTTCGATATTAATTTGAAAAAAGGCGTGCAGCAGTTAAACGGCAAAACCGCCCTGCAATATGTCCGGTTCCGCCATGACGCGCTCAGCGACTTCTCGCGGACGGAGCGCCAACGCAAGTTTATGACGGCGGTCGCCCAAAAAATGCAAACGACCGGCTCGCTTATCCGCATGCCGAAGATTCTTAACAGCATCGATCCGTACATCGAGACGAATTTGACCACGACCGACATGCTGAAGCTGGGGACGCTCGCCATCGAGGCGAAAACCGAGGGCATGTCCAGCGAGCAAATTCCTCCGACAGAGCTGCTAGTCGAGAAGCGCGTAGGCGGCGCGGAAGTGATCACGGCGAACACCCAGAAGCTGCAGCAGTTCGTCAAAGCCGTGTTTGAAGACCGCGACCCGTTCGCGCCAGCGGAGAAAAATACGACGCAGGAAGCAGCGAAAGCTGCCGGCAGCAGCAGCGCGGCGAAGAAATAGCAGGATCGGAATACCTGACCGGGGCCTTAGAGCCCTGGTTTTTTGTATGGCTCGCTCCTACAGCCGAAGCGCATGATCGTTCCGCTATTCTTCACTCGGCCCGGCTGCGCGCGCCTATAGCGGTATGGTTTTGCGTCCTCGGAACAGTTTACCTTGGATTGTGCGGCTTATTTCGATATAATAATTCAAACTTTACCGATCGGAGGTTTGGCGCATGCCAAGCATCCATGTTATCGATGCTTCTATGGGCAAGCCGTTTCACGGCCAGCTATCCGCGCGGCGCTGCCGGGCGTGCCTGTCACCCGGCAGCGATCGCATCCGGATTGCAGGTCATGCCGTCACTACACCGTAATCAATCCTGCAGGTCGATTTACATGAACAATAACCTGTTCCCATTAAGGAGGCTCCCGAATTCATCATGTCAACTAGTAATGAACCGAACTTGTTCAAGCAAACAGCCGGACGTCCGCATTCGGAAGAATTATACCGTGAAGCGCTCGAGCACATCGTCGGCGGCGTCAACAGCCCGTCCCGTTCGTTCAAGGCGGTAGGCGGCGGCGCCCCCGTCTTTATGAAGCGCGGGCAAGGCGCTTATTTCTGGGACGCGGACGATAACCGATACATCGACTACTTGGCCGCTTACGGGCCGATCATTCTGGGTCACGCGCATCCGCACGTGACCGCCGCCATCTGCCGCGCCGCCGAGAACGGTACGTTATACGGGACGCCGACGGAACTGGAAATTACCTTCGCCCGGATGTTGAAACAAGCTATCCCTTCCATGGACAAGGTTCGATTCGTCAACTCCGGCACCGAAGCCGTCATGACAACCATTCGCGTCGCGCGCGCCTACACCGGACGGAATAAAATCATCAAGTTCGCCGGATGTTACCATGGACATTCCGATTTGGTGCTCGTGGCCGCCGGCTCCGGACCTTCCACGCTCGGCATTCCGGATAGTGCGGGCATTCCGAACAGCATCGCGCACGAGGTGATTACCGTACCGTTCAACGACGTGCCGGCGCTGGAAGAAGCTCTTTCCCGCTGGGGCAGCGACGTCGCTGCCGTCATGGTCGAGCCCATCGTCGGCAATTTCGGGATGGTTATGCCAAAGCCCGGCTTCCTCGAAGGATTATGCGCCGCAGCACGCCGCAACGGCTCCCTCGTCATCTATGACGAGGTCATCACAGCGTTCCGCTTCCATTACGGAGCGGCGCAGACGTTTGCGGGCTTACCGGAGGGGACCGATCTCGCCGCCGTGGAGCCCGACCTGACCGCGCTGGGCAAAATTATCGGCGGCGGCCTTCCGATCGGCGCTTACGGCGGCCGCGCCGAGATCATGTCGCAGGTCGCACCGCTCGGACCCGCTTATCAAGCGGGCACGATGGCCGGTAACCCGGCTTCGATCTCGGCGGGCATCGCCTGCCTCGAAGCGCTGCAAGAGCCGGGCACTTACGAGCGGCTCGACCGCTTGGGCGCAATGCTCGGAGACGGACTCGCTCAAGCTGCCGACGCACATGGCATCGCGTTAACCGTGAACCGCATCCGCGGTGCGTTGTCGACGCACTTTTGCGCCCACCCCGTGACGAACTACGATGAGGCTCAGGATACGGACGGCGAACAGTTCGCCCTATTTTTCAGACTCATGCTTGAGCAAGGCATATGTCTGGCGCCATCGAAGTACGAAGCATGGTTTTTGACGACGGCCCATACGGAAGATCATGTCCGTGCAACCCTGGAAGCAGCGGATCGCGCTTTTGAAGCGATGGCGCAAACGCAGCGCCGGCAGGCTTCACAATAAATTCCATTTATCACCCAAATCACGAACTATTATCAGTCTACGATAATAGTTCGTTCGTTTTTAATCGTTTTTTTAATTTTATCTGAAATTTCCCTTTATTCACCAATTATGCAAAATAGATAACGCTTACATCTTGTCGAAAGGTGCAATGTTCTATTGTCTCACATTCGATTTCGTGGTATTCTATTACTACTTTGCAATTCAAAAAAATCGGCTAAATGTAACACCAGATGTGAGGTTTTTGCCGTGATAGCCCAGAAGATATGCGCTCATTGTGTGGACGTGGGCACATTTATTTTTTTATTATTGCCCTGTTGAGTCTATCTTCCAGTGGATTGAGAAAGCGCCGAACACCTCATTTATGCAGTATAAATGTATATTTATTCATTTGTTTCTGCCGCTCGGTTGTCCGCTTTCTTTTTCAATGCATGACAAGCCTTCTTATTCAGAACGAATGCTGGCAACAAAATTAATGGGAGGTGAAGGTCAGCCTGCTGACCACGAGAATGAACCAAGTAATGCGCGATGAGGGCCGCTTTCAGAATTTGCTCGCTACGGAACATGACAGCTGCGGTATCATTTGTATTGTAGAGAAAGACGGGTATCCATCCCGCGATAACATTCAAAAGACGATCGACGCTCTCGTTAAAATGGAGCACCGCTCCGGGTTTATTAACGGTGAAGGCGACGGTTGCGGGATTTTGACCGATATTCCCCGCGCACTGTGGGAAAAGAAGCTGACGGATGCCGGTTTGGACGGCAAGCTCGCTTACGATGAACGTTTCTCCGTCGGTCATATCTTCGTTCCGCGTAAGTTGGACATTTCTGTTGCCGATATGCAGAAGGGCATCCGCGAATTGTTCGCGCAATTCCAAGTAAACATCTTGCTCGAGCAAGAAAATCAAGTGGACAGCAGCGTGCTCGGTCCGAACGGCCGTAACGACGAGCCAACCTTCTGGCAAATCGCCGGACTTTGCGACAAGCAGGAAGTGAAGGTCGCCGATCAATTGTTCGAACTTCACGTAGCGATCGAAGCCAAGTATAACGTGCACGTCGCCACGCTCAGCAACGTGACGGCCGCCTATAAAGTGATGGGCGCGGCCAGCATTCTTCCCAAATATTATAACGACACTCGCGACCCGCTGTTCGCGGCGCAAGTAACGATCGGACACAACCGGTATTCGACTAATACGCAATCCAGCTTCTTCCGCGTGCAGCCGTTCTCGCTTCTCGGGCACAACGGCGAGATCAACACGGTGAAGAAGATGCGTCTGGAAGCCGACATGGTCGGTGTTCCGCTCGTAGACGGCGGCTCCGACTCCCAGGACATGAACCGGACGATTGAAACGTTCATTCACCGTTCCGGCATCAGCTTGTTCGAGGCGATGGAAATCGTATTCCCTCCGATCTTGAACGAGATGAAGCAGTTCCGTCCGGAAATGCAGGATCTGTATGTTTATTATCGCCAAGCATGGGGCCACTATGCTCAAGGGCCGGCCGGCATCGTATCGCGTTACGGCAACGAGTGCATTTTCAGCGTAGACGCGCTCGGTCTTCGTCCGGTATGGATGGTCGAAAGCGACACGTCCCTCTATTTCTCTTCCGAGCAAGGCGTAATTACGGTCGGCGAAATGGTGGCCGAGCCGAAGCCGATCGCCCCGGGCGAGAAAATCGGCGTCGTCCTGACGCCGGGCGAGCATGTGCAGGTGATTCCTTACCATGAAGTGCAGAGCATTGTCTTGGAACGCGCTAAACAACGCATCGGCTTTGAAGGCCTTCGCAAACATTTGAATAACGAAATTCCGGCTGTCGAAGCTGAGCAATCCGCCGACGTTACGCCTACCGATTCGCTGTACAGCGCCTTCGGCTGGGACCGCGACGGGATCCAGATGATCGAATCGACCGCCGAAACCGGCGCGGAGCCGATCCGTTCCCTGGGTCATGACAGCCCTCATGCGGCGCTGGCTTGGGAGCGCGTGAACATTCCCGATTATATTAAAGAGAGCGTCGCGGTTGTCACCAACCCGGCGATTGACCGTGACCGCGAGATGGAGCATTTCTCCACGCGCATCGTCGTTGGTCCCCGTCCGAAAGTATACGGACAGCCGGATAGCCGCCTGCGCATGGAGTTGCTGTATCCGGTCGTGCTGGAAGGCAGCAACGGCGTAGATTCTCTTACCGAGCTGAAGCAGCCTAGCTTCGAGCAATTAAAGGCAATGTTCGCAGCGCAAGGCGGCAATGCCGTAGCGACGCTGTCGACGACATTCGCCCGCGGCACCTCGCTGCAAGCCGCATTGGATCAGCTTGCCGCTGATGCCGTAACCGCCGTTAAGAACGGCGCAGCCTTGCTTATCCTGGACGACAGCCAGGCGCATCAGAACGACCGCCTGTGGATGGATCCGCACCTTGCGGTATCCAGGGTCGATATCGCGCTTCGCGGCGAGAAGCTCGGCTATGGCGACAACCTTCGCCGCCAGACGACGCTTGTGCTGCGCAGCGCCGCGATTCGCAGCCTGCATGACATCGCCGTAGCCTGTGGACTCGGTGCGGATGTATTGTCTCCTTATTTGATGTTCGCGACGGCATCCGCCAAGAACGGTGCGCCGGCCGCTCGCAAAGTATTCACCGCTTTGATGAAAGGTCTGGAGAAAGTCATCTCCACGATCGGTACGCATGAGCTGCGCGGTTACACCCGTTTCTTCTCGTCGATCGGCTTGAAGCCGGAACTGGCGGAAGTGCTCGACATCGTCAACTACTTGGGCAGCGACAAAGCAGGCACCGGCTTTGCCGAGCTTGAAGCGGACGCCGAAGCCCGTTACAACGATTTCGCCAACCCGAAAGCGAAAGCGGCGAAGAACTTCCGTTTCTTCCAGCGCATGTGGAAAGCGCTCGGCGACGCAGCCTCCGGCGCGGCGCCTTACAGCGACTACCGTGACAAGCTTCGCGAAGAAGAGAAGAAAAATCCGATTTCCATCCGTCACGTTGCGGATTTCGATATGGAGAAAGCATACGCCGAAGGGCGCAAGCCGCTGGATCCTTCGCAAGTCAACATCGGCATCGGCGGCCACGATCTGCCGATCCTGATCTCGTCCATGTCGTTCGGCTCACAGAACGAAACAGCCTTCCGCGCTTACGCGGAAGCGGGCGAGCGACTGAACATGGTTACCATGAACGGCGAGGGCGGCGAGATCAAGGATATGCTCGGACGTTACAAACGGACGCGCGGCGCGCAAGTCGCATCCGGACGCTTCGGTGTGAACGTTGAGCTCGCGAACGCCGTAGCGTTCCTTGAGATTAAAATCGGCCAGGGCGCGAAACCGGGCGAAGGAGGTCACCTGCCGGGCTCCAAAGTAACGGCCAAAATCGCTCTTGCCCGTAATGCAACCATCGGTTCCGACCTGATTTCGCCGTCCAACAACCACGATATTTACTCGATCGAGGATTTGGCGCAAATCATCTCCGAGCTGAAGGAAGCAAGCGGCCGCAAAGCGAAAATTATCGTCAAAATTCCTGTCGTTCCGGGTGTCGGCACGATCGCTGTCGGCGTTGCGAAAGCAGGCGCAGACGTCATTACGTTGTCCGGCTTCGACGGCGGTACGGGCGCGGCCCGGATTCACTCGATCACACACGTCGGCTTGCCGACCGAAATCGGTACGAAGCTGGCGCACCTCGCCTTGATCGACGCCGGTCTTCGCCACCAAGTGGAATTGTGGTCGGACGGCGGTATGAAATCCGGTGTGGACGTGGTCAAAATGTTCATGCTCGGCGCCAACCGCGTCGGCTTCGGTTCCATCGCGATGCAATCGATCGGTTGTACGACTTGCCGCGGCTGTCATCTCGACACCTGTCATGTCGGTATCGCCACACAAATCGATTCGCTTGAGGAAGCCGAAGAGAAAGGCCTGCGCCGCTTCGTTCCTCGCGTATACGAAACGGCGGTTGAATCGCTCATTCGTCTGTTCGGCGGCATCGGCGAAGAAATTCGCGAAATCGTCGCACAGCTCGGCTTCAAAGACGCTCAAGAGCTGGTCGGCCGTTCCGACCTGCTGAAACAAGTAAGCCATCTGGATCGCATCGATCTGTCCGATCTGCTTCGTCCGGCTCCGCTCTCCTTCGCTGCTGCGCAAGAAGCGCGAGCGCAAGTGGCGGCTGCGGTATCGTCCGATATCCGTATCGCGGCAGGCGCAGAAGGACTCGACTTGTTCCCGGAATCCGTCTCCTTCGACGCTCCGGTGAACCGCACTTGGAGCAACATCGATGCCGAATCCCGGATTCTCGGCAGCCGTTATGCGAGCCATCGCGTACGCGACCGTTTCGACGGAAGCTACGACGAACTGCCTCCGGTCAACATCGCGATTACGGAAGGCTCCGTACCGGGTAACGGTTTGGGCGCCTTCAACGCTCGCGGAGTCGACATTACGGTACACGGCGGTGCGGAAGACGGCGTAGGCAAAATGGCGCTCGGCGGTAAAGTCGCCATCCTGAAAGCACCGGGCAAGCACAACCAATTCATCAACGGTTCCGTCGGTAAATCGTTCGGATACGGCGCGCAAAGCGGCTTGTTCCTGATCCAAGGCAATGCGGACACCCGTGCCTGCATCCGGTTCTCCGGCGCCGACGTTGTCTTCGGCGGAGAAATTACGACGCCGTTGAAAGACGAGCTCGGCGGTCTTGCCGCCCGCGCCAACCTGAAAGGCTTTGCGTTCGAATACATGACCAACGGCCGCGCCGTCGTCATGGGCGATCCGGGTCCTTGGATTTGCGCAGGGATGACCGGCGGCGTGATTTACCAGCGCCTCGTGCCGGAGATGGGTCTCGATGAAGCTGCGATCGAACGTCGTATTGCCAAAGGCGCGAAAGTAAAAATCGAACCAATCGGCCCACAAAGCATCAAAGATTTGAACGAGCTGCTCGGCGCTTACCGCACTGAGCTGGCGAACTCCGGTCAAACGGAAGCCGCGGCGAAGGTGGATCATTTGCTGAACAACCTGGAAACAAGCTTCGTTCGTATCGCACCAGTCGGTTTACAAGCCGATCAATCGGTCGCAACAGAATAGGACGTTGCCATAACCCTATCCATCCCTCAGGCTATGAAAGCTGAGGGATTTTTTTATAACACAAACAAGCAGGGAGCTCGAAACCGTCACCACGGTTCAAACTTCCTGCTTGTTTACTTTTACTGCACCCGCTTGCTTCGGCAAATCCCTTTGCCGTCGCTTGTGTCTACGCCTTAGCCGCACGGAAAGCGTCGATGTACTGCGCCGCCTTCTTCGCCACGAGGCTGTAGTCGCCCGCCTTCACCGCATCGCTCGTCAAATCCGAGCCGATGCCGACAGCAACAGCGCCGGCTTTAATCCATTCACCGAGGTTGCTCAATGAAACGCCTCCGGTCGGCATAATATTCGCCTGCGGCAGCGGTCCCTTGATGGCCTTGATCATCCCCGGGGAGTATAAGTTGCCCGGGAACAGTTTCACGACATCAACGCCGAGCTCAAGCGCCTGCTGGATCTCTTGGATCGTCATAACGCCAGGCATCACCGGTACGCGGTACCGATTGCACAGTGTCACCGTATCCGGGTTGAACGACGGACCGACAACAAACTCCGAACCGCTCAAGATGGCGACGCGCGCGGTTTCCGGATCAAGCACCGTACCGACGCCGATAATCGCGTATTTGGACGGGTCGCTTGTCGTGCTCGAATACGTTTTGGCCAGCTTCTCAATCGCTTGCAGCGCGAACGGAACGGTCATCGTTACCTCGATCACCTTAATGCCTCCGGCGATCGCCTGCTCGGCCATTTCCACCACTTCATCCGGCGTATCGCCGCGAAGCACCGCGACGACGCCTCCTTCTACGATTTGCTGCAGCAGTTTAATTTTTTTCATCTCGAGTCTCCGTCCTTCAAATTTCGTTCCCTATAGTTTCGTTCTTTATAGGCTTCCTGCTTACGGTTAAGCTTCGTTCTCCCGACTTGCCGTTCTACCTACCGTTCCACATGCTTCTCATTGTTCAAGAACGCTTCGACCTGCTCCCAGGTCGGAATCCCTTCCCAGTCGCCCTCGTTCTGAACGACCATACAACCGATCAGGTTACCGAGCCGCACTGCTTCGGCCAAGCTGTAATTTTTCAGCAGCCCGGCGATAAATCCGGCGCAAAAGCCGTCGCCCGCGCCCACAGTGTCGACGATACGCTCGGCTTTGAAATATGGCACTTCCGTCACGCTCGTCTTATCGACGATATACGTGACGTCTTCGCCGCCTTTGACGATCGACACGCCCGGCAGCTCGCGCAGCTTGCCGATGATTTCGTCAAAGCTTTCCGTCGCATACAGCAGCTTTAACTCATCAAGCCCCGGCAAAAAGTAATCCGCTTCCTGCGCCATCTCCAGCAATGCGCCACGGGCTTCTTCCAGCGACCACAGCTTCAACCGCAAATTCGGGTCGAAGCATACCTTCACGCCATTCTTCTTGGCGAGGCGAACCGATTCTTTCAGGGTCTCGCGGGCACTTTCGCTCAAAGCCATCGTAATTCCCGTGACGTGTAAATACTGGGCTTGGCTGATATACGATTCGTCCAACTGCTCCGGCTTCATCAGGCTGGCCGCCGAGCCTTTGCGGTAGTAGTATACCGACGTTTTGCCGGAAATGATTTCGCGCAGCATCAGCCCTGTCGGCGCTTCTGTCGTCAGCTCGGCACGCGACACGTCGACGCCCTCGCCGCGGATTTTCTTCACAATCATCCGGCCGAGCGGGTCTTTGCCGAGCCGGCCGAACCAGCCAACGCGATGTCCGAGCCTGGCTACGCCGATCGCGACATTGCTTTCCGCACCGCCGAACAACGATTGGAAGTGAGAGGAATATTCGATGCCTTTAACGTCTTCCGGCAGCATTAAGGCCATCGTTTCTCCGAATGTGACAATTTCCGGCACAAACATTTGTTCTTGTTGGGTAGACCTGTTCATATTCATTATCTTGTCATCCATCCTCCGTCCACGCACAATATGTGACCGCTCATATAATCAGACGCTTTCGAGGCAAGGAAGACGACAGGCCCTTCCATATCTTCTGCCGTTCCCCAACGCCCAGCCGGAATTCGAACCAGAATTTGCGCGCTCCGCTCTTCATCCGCACGCAGCGCCACGGTATTGTCAGTCGACATGTAACCGGGGGCAATCGCGTTCACTTGAACGCCTTTGCTGGCCCATTCGTTCGCCAGCGCTTTGGTTACACCGGCAATCGCATGCTTGGATGCGGTATATCCCGGTACGTTGATACCGCCCTGGAAGCTTAGCATCGACGCGATATTAATAATTTTGCCCGAACCCTGCTTGATCATCTCGCGGCCGACGAGCTGGGAAAGGAAGAATGCCGCATTCAGGTTCAAATTCAACACGTCGTGCCAATCGCTCGCAGCGTGGTCGGCTGCCGGCGTACGACGGACAATTCCCGAATTGTTCACCAATATATCGATTTTGCCGAACACGGATAGCGTTTCTTGAACGATGCCTTCGAGCGCGCTTTCATCCATCAGATTAGCGACGATCGTGTGTACCTTGCGGCCCATGGCCTCGATCTGCTGCTGCACTTCGCGTGAACGATCGTTGCTGGTCACAATCGCAACATCTGCTCCCGCCTTCGCCAAGCCGAGCGAGATACCTCCGCCCAAGCCTACGGCGCCTCCGGTCACCAAGGCTACTTTTCCCGTCAAATCAAACAAACTGCTCACCACTCGCCACTCCCCGTTTAAACGTTTAAATTTTTATCTTTATAAAGCTCCTTCCGGAGCCCTTGCTTGACCTTATTATACGTGAAATCAGGGTATTTTGCCAGACTCGCGCCATAAAAAATCAGCCTTTCCCGAACAGGCCGTACAGCAAATGATACGTCGCCCGAATGCCTTCAGGCTCCCTGTAACGTTCCACGTATGCTTTCTCCATGGCCGCGAGCAGCTTACGGCTAATTCCGCCGCCACCCGCCGGCTCTTGATTGGCATTGCCTGCGCCTGTTTTCTTCACGCTGTACAAGAAGCTGCGAACGTCGCGGAAATGCAGCTCGTACATCGTCTCTTCGCCTGTAAACGCACGTGTGACCTCCTCCGATGCGCCATCCAGCAGCGACTCCCAATCGCTCAAACTGAGAAAATGCTGCCCTCGCCGCCGTCCCGCCGCCTGCAGCGATTCCGCCGCTGCCGTAAACGAATCGTGCAGCTCGTGGAACGTTCGCGGTCCGAACGTCGCGAACGCAAGGACTCCCTCCGGCTTCAGCATACGAAGCCAAGCCCGCATCGTATCAGCAGGCTCGTTGAACCATTGGACCGTCGCGCTCGAAACGATCAAATCCGCCTGTTCCGGGAGCCGGAGCTCTCTGAAATGCTCCGCTGTCAGCCCTTCCGCATCCGCCGATACCACGACCAGTCTACCCGCCTCCGCTTCCGCCGAACAGCGCTCCAGCGTCAGCCTTACCATTTGCGGCGCAAGATCGACCGCATACACGCGGGCCTTAGGAAACCGTGTCAACAGCGAAGCAGTCAATCTGCCGGTGCCGCAGCCGATTTCCAGGATATGTCCTACCCGATCCGGGGAAATTCGCTGTTCGATCAGCTCCAATAACCGCTCTCCCATGCCGATTTGTACAAGCGCATTCCGGTCGTAGTCGTCTGCATAGCGATCGAAGTGACGTTTCACCCGGTTTTTATCCACCCTTATCGTTGTCATTCAGAAATCCCCTCAACCGCTCATAAAATGCTGCCTGTTGCGTCAAGAATGGAGCATGCCCCGCTCTCATAACTACCCGTTCCAAGCCATCCGCGTCCTCCGGCATGGCCCCGATCGGACACACAGGATCGTACTCCCCGTGTATCCAGAGCACGCGCAGGGAGCCGGCTGCCAGCCGCGGGAGCAGCTCGTCGGACCATGCTTCCCGTACCGTCGCCGCGGCCAGATAGGAAAGGCCCGCCTGCAGCCCTTCCGCCGACATATCCGTATCCGGCTGCAGCAGCCGCTCCGGGGCGCTCCCTTCCTCCCGTTCCGCTTCCGTAAACATCGAAGCGGCAAACTGTCGAAGCACGTCTTCCGGTTGTGTACGGAGTCTCGCCTGCATCCGCTCCAGCACTCGCAGAGGCCACCCTCGGGAGCGATCAGCATCCGTGAACTGCAGGGTCGCCCCGATCAAGACAAGTTTCCTTAATTCCGAATGCTCCCCCGGCTTACAATCGCTTCCGCCATCCGAATCACGATAGCGACGGGTCAGCCAATCCAGCAGCAGCAAGCCGCCCATCGACCAGGCAACCACTGCCTCGGGCCGCAGCTCAGCTATCCGATGCTCGAGTGCTTCGAATAAGGAGGATACGATTCGGCATCCGGCGTATGAGAATTCGTGATGAGACCATTCGGTATCTTTCGCTAGCCGTCCCGATATCGGCTTCCATACCTGAGGGGACATACCCCAACCATGAATCCACAAGACGCGCCGATCACGTCTTTCCGCCGAATCCATCCTCATGCCCCTCCCGCCTGTTCACGGCATTTTACGATTTGATTGGCCGCCCATCTCAAATCCTCGTCCCGGTGTCCCGCCATGATCGTAAAACGTATCCGGGCTGTCCCCTCCGGGACGCTAGGCGGACGAATCGCCACAGCGGCAATGCCGGCCAGCTGCAGACGCTCCGCCATACGCAATGTCTCCTCGTTCCCGCCGATGATAACAGGAACAATGTGGCATTCGCTTTGCCCCGTATCCAGCCCGTGCTGCCGCAGTATCGATCGAAACATCGCCGCCTTCTCCTGCAGCACCCGTCGGCGCCAGCTTTCCTGCCGCACACGCCGCCACTGTCTACGAATCGTGGCTACAAGGTCCGGCGGGAGGGCTGTCGTATAAATGAAGCTGCGCGCCGCATTCACCAGATAGGACTTCAACAGGTGTTCGCCGGCTACATAGGCGCCGTAAACGCCGTACGCTTTGCTGAACGTGCCCATTTGCACCTCCACCTGCCCGGAGAGCCCAAGCGCGTGTACCAGACCCTGGCCTTCCTCGCCGTACAAACCGCCGCTGTGCGCCTCATCAACCATCAGCATAGCGCCGTAACGGTCCTTCAGCCAAACGAGCTCGCACAGCGGCGCCACCGTTCCGTCCATACTGAAGATCGAATCGGTGACGATCAGCTTTTTCCGGCCTGCCGGGGTGCTCCGCAGCATCGTCTCCAGCTGATCCAGATCGCGATGCCGGTATCGCTTATGCTCGGCGCGGCTAAGCACGATCCCATCGACAAGGCTCGCGTGGTTCAGCCGATCGCCGAACACGACGTCATGACGTCCGACAAGCGCCGGGATCACGCCGACATTAGCCAAGTATCCGCTGCCGAACAACAAACAGCTCTCCGTTCCTTTGTAAGCCGCAAATTCCTCTTCGAACGCCGTATACTCCGGATGATTGCCGACAATTAACCGCGAGGCGGTCGATCCCGTACTTCTGCGGGCTCTCTCCGTCTCCCGGCCATCCGACGCAGCGCTCTGCTCCGGTTCATGTAGATCGTCGCCTTCGCTTCCCAGACTCAAGTAGTCGTTGGAGGCGAGATTCAGCATCCGGACTCCGTTCCTCCGCAGCCAACCTGTCTCCAGCGGCTCACATTCCGCTAAAGTGCGCAAGCGCCCTTGTTCCTCGTAAGAAGCCAGTTCCTTTTGCATCCATTCCAACGCCGCTCTGCTCATTCGGGCGATCCCTACAGGGCACACAGCTCGATCTCGAACCCGAGATCTTCAATCATCTGATGGTCGGCCGTCGCTTCTTGGCCTTCCGTCGTTAAGTAATCGCCCACAAACACCGAATTGGCTGCATATAGCCCTAATGCTTGCAGCGAACGCAAATTCACTTCGCGTCCACCGGCTACCCGAATCTCTTTCCCAGGATTTATAAAACGCATCAATGCCAATACCTTCAAGCATTTACGCGGATTCAGTTCCCGGGTGTCCGCAAGCGGCGTACCCGGGATCGGATTCAAAAAGTTGATCGGAATCGAATCCGCATCAAGCTCACGCAGCGCATAAGCCATCTCCACGATCTCCTCGTTCGATTCCCCCATCCCGATAATACAGCCGGAACACGGCGACATGCCAGCCCCTTTCGCCTTCTCCACCGTATCTACACGATCGTCATATGTATGGGTTGTCGTAATGTTGGCGAAATTTTGCTTGCTCGTGTTTAAATTGTGGTTGTAGCGGTCCACCCCGGCCTCTTTCAGCCGCAATGCCTGCTCCTCGCTCAAAATCCCTAAACAGGCGCATATCTTCATCGGCATCTCGGACTTAATTTCTCGAACCGCTTCGACCACCTGATCCAGTTCCTTACCCGTCGGCCCTCGTCCGCTAGCGACAATACAATAGGTCCCGACCTTCAGCTCCATCGCTTTGCGTGCGCCGTCTACAAGGGTCTTCTTATCCAGCAGCGGATATTTCGTTATCCCGGCCTTCGACACGATGGATTGCGAGCAATAACCGCAGTCTTCGGGACATAATCCGCTCTTGGCGTTAATGATCAAATTCAGCTTCACCTTTTTTCCGTAGAAATGCCGCCTTACCCTAAAAGCAGCCTGCATCATCGCTAGCAGCTCGTCATCATCCGCCTCCAGTACGGATAAGCCTTCCTCCATCGTCAGCAGCTCGCCCCGAATCGCCTTATCGGCCAGTTCGTTCCAATCCGTTTGTACCTGTATCATTTCGATATCCCCTCAACATTCGAATTCTTAACAACCTTAAACCATCGGTTCCCCTTCAAAAAAGCGCCCGATTTCGTTCCAGCGCAAACGCTCCTCTAATAGCTCGGTCCACACGTGCCTCCATTTTCCCCATTCGATCGGGTTCGAAAGCATTCGCTCCATCGGCATCCACGGCAGCGTCGCCCACACGGAGGTGCCGCCGAACCTTTCAATCATGCGAACGTTGTCCACCAGCGATGTGTCGTTCTCTTCCTCATATCCGTTGAGTATCACCCCGGCTACATCCAAGCCGCGGCTTCGGGCACACTCGATCGTCATCAGCGTGTGATTGACCGTCCCGAGCGTGGCGCGGGCCACAATGAGCAGCGGGAGCCCCAGCGCCAGCGCCAAATCGGCAACCGTACGGTCCCCGGTTAGTGGAACTAACAAGCCGCCAGCCCCTTCCACCAGCAGCGGTCCGCCTTCCGTCATTCGCCTCCGTCCTTCCGACTCAAGCGCGGCCCATCCGATCGTCTTTCCTTCCCGTTCTGCGGCTACCCAAGGCGCCAAAGGCTCCCGTAAGGTAATCGTGACTGTCTCCGGCTCCGTTTGCGGCAATCCGCTCCCGTACGCGAGCCGAAAGCTATCGGCATCCGGATCGCCCAGTTGTACCCCGGATTGCACCGGCTTCCAAATTTCTACTGGGCTCGGAAGTCCCCCGAGCTTTCGGAACGTATAGGCTGCCAGGGCCGCCGTCACCCATGTCTTTCCTACATTCGTGTCCGTACCTGTTACAAAAAGACCTTTTCTCATCCTGTACTCCATTCACTTACGTTAACCTTTAATTTTAAATTCAGGTTAACGTTAATACTAAACGTATTGTACACTGCCCTTTCCCCGGAATCAAGGAAAATCGTTCCACAGTGTTCGGCATCCCCTTACATGGGTCCAACTTGAATCGGTCTTGATGCCAAACGCGGAACTTAAGGTACAATAAAGCAAGTAACCATGAAAACAATAAAAAACTCCACCAAATTAGCGTTAACTAATTTGGTGGAGTTGGTTATCCGATCATTTACAACGTTTATGATTCGTAACGCTTATAATAAGCGATGTTGATGAAATGGCGTCCCAGGAGGGATTCGAACCCCCGACCGACGGCTTAGAAGGCCGTTGCTCTATCCAGCTGAGCTACTGGAACTTGATGGAGCGGGTGATGGGAATCGAACCCACGCTACCAGCTTGGAAGGCTGGAGTTCTACCATTGAACTACACCCGCTTAAATGAATGGTCGGGACGACACGATTCGAACATGCGACCCCCTGGTCCCAAACCAGGTGCTCTACCAAGCTGAGCTACGTCCCGATAGTTTAAGTGCCGGTAGAGGGACTTGAACCCCCACGGTTTCCCTCACGATTTTGAGTCGCGCGCGTCTGCCAATTCCGCCATACCGGCAAGTCTAGATGGAGCGGAAGACGGGATTCGAACCCGCGACCCTCGCCTTGGCAAGGCGATGCTCTACCCCTGAGCCACTTCCGCATAATAATTACAACTGAGATCAATTAAAACATGAAACATCTTTCGAATCAAGTACGAGGTTGTGACTGATTCGTTTATGGAGCGGAAGACGGGATTCGAACCCGCGACCCTCGCCTTGGCAAGGCGATGCTCTACCCCTGAGCCACTTCCGCATACCTGATAAGTGAAAGAAAATGGTGAGCCATGTAGGACTCGAACCTACGACACCCTGATTAAAAGTCAGGTGCTCTACCAACTGAGCTAATGGCTCTTACAGCTACCCAAAGAAATCAATAAACTGGGGATCTAGGATTCGAACCTAGGCATGACGGAGTCAAAGTCCGTTGCCTTACCGCTTGGCTAATCCCCAATATGTAGTGGGGCGATCGAAGGGAATTGAACCCTCGAATGTCGGAGCCACAATCCGATGCGTTAGCCACTTCGCCACGACCGCCACAGGCTAAAAACTACTGGTGCCGTCGAGAGGAATCGAACCTCCGACCTACGCATTACGAGTGCGTTGCTCTACCGCTGAGCTACGACGGCGCAAAACAAAATTTCGGTTATCATCGAGCTATCCGATGTACCGATTATATTATAGTTCAGACTATGCTTAACAAATAATGGCGGAGCCGACGGGATTCGAACCCGCGGTCTCCTGCGTGACAGGCAGGCATGTTAGGCCTCTACACCACGGCTCCACACTAAGTTATTCGCTCTCGAGGTTCATACCTCGAAAGAAAATTGGTTGCGGGGGCAGGATTTGAACCTGCGGCCTTCGGGTTATGAGCCCGACGAGCTACCGGGCTGCTCCACCCCGCGTCGTTAAACAAAAAGCAATCATGGTGGAGGCTGACGGGATCGAACCGCCGACCCTCTGCTTGTAAGGCAGATGCTCTCCCAGCTGAGCTAAGCCTCCATGCTGGTGACCCGTAGGGGATTCGAACCCCTGTTACCTCCGTGAAAGGGAGGTGTCTTAACCCCTTGACCAACGGGCCTTGCGAATACTTATTCTGCAGTTCTACGGAGAGAGAGGGATTCGAACCCTCGAGACGCTTGTGACGCCTACACGATTTCCAATCGTGCTCCTTCGGCCAACTCGGACACCTCTCCAAAATAAGAGTGGCTCCCCGAACAGGACTCGAACCTGTGACAACTCGATTAACAGTCGAGTGCTCTACCAACTGAGCTATCAGGGAATGTTATCGAATGGAGTCATGGTGTCATGCATCCGCTTGGCGACGTTCTACTCTCCCAGGACCCTGCGGTCCAAGTACCATCGACGCTGGAAGGCTTAACGTTCGTGTTCGGGATGGGTACGCGTGGTTCCCTTCCGCCATCATCACCAAACGGATGTTGATGCTTCTGCCGCGAAACATCAGATCTTGCTATTC
>NZ_BCPS01000036.1:0-21405 GCF_016586185.1 Paenibacillus sp. EPM92 | reverse complement strand
CTGACTTGCTCATTGTTGAAGCTAGCTGAGATATCGCTATCTCTTATTTAAAGCACTCACTCGATGTTCAGTTTTCAAAGGGCAATTTTGAAGTTCGACAATAGTCAACCTTCCGTCGTTTTTTCGACTTGTTTTTACAAACTCGTCAAAAGCGACCTTTATAATATATCATATCCATTCAGGCGATTGCAAGTCTTTTTTTTAAAAAACTTTTCTCAATCGACATCATATCGACTGTTTTCGCCTGCCGGTCAATCGGCCGGAAGAACAATATATCACACTCCATTAACAATTGCAACACTTACTCCCTCGGATTTTTAAATCAATGAATCGAGATACACAAGGCTCCGACGGGTCCCCTTCCGGGAAGAAAACGGTTCAAGAAAATGGGAGGCCCGAAGGCCTCCCTACCTTTTTCAACTATAATCCCGTCGCCTCTGCGGTTCCTAGATGATGAGCCAATTCCTCATGAATATGTCCGTTCGTAGCTAGAACATGTCTGACTCCCAAGTGATACGGGTTGCCGAGCGTATCCGTCACACGCCCCCCGGACTCCTGAATCAGCAGCGCTCCGGCAGCCATATCCCATGCATTCAGGCCGATTTCCCAGAAGCCGCTGAGTCTACCCGCCGCCACATAAGCCATATGCAGCGCAGCCGAGCCCGCAACACGAAGATTGCGTACATAAGGGCTGACGGCTTGAACGCCCTTCAAGTTGTGGGCCAGTGCGACTTTGCGATCGGCCGGGAAGCCTGTTGCAATCAAGCTATCGCGAAGCGCGGTCTCTGACGAAACATGCATTCTTTTACCGCGAAGATAAGCGCCCTTCCCCTTCTCCGCAACAAAGAGCTCGTTGTGCACCGGGTTATACACCACGCCCACAATAACCTCGCCACGATAAGCAAGCGCGATAGATACGGAGAAGAACGGGAAGCCGTGTACGAAATTCGTCGTACCATCCAGCGGATCGATGATCCACAAATACTCCTCGTCGCTTACTTGGGCCAGCGCCGCTTTGGACGCCTCCGGCCCGGGTTCGACGCCCTCCTCGCCCAATATAGCGTGGCTTGGAAAATGCGTATGAATCAACTTCCGAATCATCAACTCCGCGCCCTTATCCACTTCCGTCACAAGATCATGCGGAGAGTACTTTGTATGTAAGGTGTTGAAATCGCCGAGTTTGCTTTGAATCCATTCTCCGGTCTTGGAGGCGGTATTAATCGCTACCGCGGTAAAGCTTTTACTTCCGACGGTGAACGTCGTATCCTGATTCGGCATGAACCATCATTCCTTTGCAATTCGTTGGGTAGCCCAAGCTAATATGTACAGTATAGAGAAAATACGTTCAAAAGGCTACGTCGTTTCGCCTAAACGTTAAGGAATTGTGTCCAAATGGAAAAAACCACCCGGGACGTCACTCGCTACGGATGGTTGTCATGTTCTTGATCGGTGGTTATACGCCAACAATATGATAACCGCTGTCCACATAAATCACTTCGCCCGTAATGCCGCGGGACAGATGACTCATCAAGAACAACGCGGTATCTCCGACTTCCGCCACATCGGTCGTACGGCGCAGCGGAGCTTTCTCCTCGACGGTACGCAGGATGGAATTGAAATCCTTAATGCCCTTGGCTGCCAGCGTCCGAATCGGTCCGGCGGAAATCGCATTGACGCGAATGTTGAACTGGCCGAGGTCGTTGGCCAAATAACGTACGCTGGCTTCAAGAGCCGCTTTGGCTACGCCCATGACGTTGTAATTTTTCATCGCGCGCTCCGCGCCGAGGTACGTCATGGTCATAATACTGCCACCTTCGGTCATCAGAGGATGAAGCCTTTGAGCGACGGCTACGAGCGAATAGGCGCTGATATCGTGAGCCAGTGCGAAGCCTTCACGCGACGTGCCTACGAACAGGCCTTCCAGTTCTTCCGTTTTGGCAAAAGCGATGCTATGTACAATACCGTGCAGCACGCCGAATTGGCCGCGCAGCGACTCGGCCAGCCGGTCGATATCTTCGTCGACGGTGACGTTGCAAGGCATGATGACGGCGTTCGGAATCGTATCCGCCAGCTTGCGTACCCGTTCCTCCACCCGTTCATTTTCATATGTAAACACTAAATTTGCCCCTTGGGCGGCTAAGGACTGGGCAATGGCCCATGCGATGCTGCGGTCGTTGGCGACTCCCATGACGACGATGTTTTTCCCTGCAACCAAACTCATAAATTCCGTTCCCCTCTCTACACCAAAAATAAAGCTCGTACTCGTTCTTCCTACTCAAAGTACTTCATTTCAGCTAAGATTTCAAGAGCGCTTTTTGTCGGAAAATGCTGCCGCTAAAGCTCAAACGAGGCTTGCGTACGAATGGTTACGTCAGGCTCGTCCCGCACCGCAATCATGAGCTGCATCAGGGCGTCGTCTTTCATTTTCGCTTCCAGCATAACATCGAGGCGCGGCGTGACCGGGGCCACGGCGCGGAGGAAAGCGAGCAGTACCGGAGTTTCGATATAGTCGGCATGGCCGCGCGGATCTGTCTCGCTTCTCGGACTGGAGATGTGAACCTTCGGGGGCAGCTCCTCAGGCTCAGCTGCCGAATCGGGATCGCGCTGGGCTTTGCAGCCGCTCCAGGTCTGCCTGATCCGCGGCCACAGCGACTTCGCCTCTTGGCCGCAAGGATTCACTTGATCGTGGTGGATGTCCAGCACCATCGGCACCCCAACGGCTTCGGCAATCTCCAAGGTTTCAAGCGCATTGAAGGTCTTGTCGTCGTTCTCAAGCGTAATTCTTTCGCGAATCCGTTCGGACATGGCGGCGAAATTTTGAATAAAACGGCCCCCGGCTGTTTCTTTGCTGCCGTAGGTGCCGCCGATATGAATGTTGCATTTAGCAGAGGCGTCCAGTCCCATCGCTTCCAAGACTTGTACGTGGCGCTCCAGATCGGCGTAAGATTTTTGCAGCACGTCTTTGCGCGGCGTACTGAGCACGGTAAAGTGATCCGGATGAAAACTGATCCGCATTCCATGCCGAATCGCATAACGGCCGACTTCCGCGAAATTATCGGCAAGACGACCGATCGGGTCCCAATCGCCGAGCTCCTCATGACCAATCAGGGGAATGAGCTTGGAGGAGCACCGGTACATCTCGATATCGTGAGCCCTGTTATGCTTTAGCAACCGCAGCGTATTTTGAATGTTCTCTCCGGCAATGCGTTCCAGCTTGCGCAAGGCGGCTGCGCGATCATCCAGTTTGGAGAAGTTGGCGTAGGTCATCGTTTTGGACGGGGAGGCATTCTTGACGGCCACCGACATGGCGACATAGCCGAGACGCACTAACATGCCAGTATCACGCTCCTGTTTGAAATATAGCTTACCCAACGTTGCCCGCGTTAAAAAAACTAAACACCCCTTTACCGATCCGGTAAGAGGTGTTTCCCAAAGTTATCCTTGCTCTCTGGAGCCGAAAAACATTTCGTGCGCGAGCGCCGTCTGCACGCGAGCTTCCTCATCGTTCAGCTTGCGCACAAGCTCCATCTCCACTTGCGTCACTTCTTCGCCTTGAAAGTTGATTTCCGCAATCGAGGCCAAGATCTTCACAATGGCAATCGCCCGGTTATCCGGCGTATACGCGATGACCTTCTGGCCGGTCGGAAAGACGCGGAAGCCGCTTTTGACCATTTTACCTCGGCCGTATTCCAGAAGTTCGTACAGTTCCTGCTCCGATTTGAACTTGCATACGGAATTGAACTCGGTTTGAAAACCCATTAGCCCGCTCCTTTCGCCCTAATACCTGCATGTAGCCTAAGCATAATGGATGCTTTCGGCAGAAAGCAAGTGCGGAGGAATTAGACGTCAAACGAATACTGAAGACGCTGCTTGTCGGCATGGCGCTGAAGCGCCAGCTGAATCAAATCGTCCAGCAGTTCGCCGTACGGCTTGCCGCTTTCCCGCCACAAGAGCGGGTACATACTGTAAGGGGTAAAGCCTGGCATCGTATTAATTTCATTAATGAACACCGCGCCATCTTCTTTGCGCAGGAAAAAGTCGACCCGCGACAAACCGGAACCGTCAACGGAAAGGAACGCGCGAATGGCCAGCTCGCGAATTTGGTCCGACGTCTCCCGTGGAATTTCGGCAGGAATAATCATCGACGATTTGCCGTCGATATACTTGGCTTTATAATCATAAAATTCGTTCGAGGATACGATCTCTCCTACGACGGAAGCCTGCGGTTCGTCATTGCCGAGCACCGCCACCTCAACTTCACGGGCGTTGATGAACTCCTCTACGATAACTTTACGGTCGTAAAGGAACGCCAGGTTGACCGCTTCAATCAGCTCTTCGCGCGTACGCGCCTTGCTGATCCCGACGCTCGATCCCAGGTTGGCCGGCTTCACGAAGCAAGGGTACCCGATGGACACTTCGATCTCCATGAGGAAGAAGGCGTTATCTTTCTCCCATTGCGTCTTAGTGAAATGACGGAACACACACTGCGGCAAGCCCTCTTGCGCGAATACACGCTTCATCATCACTTTGTCCATACCGACGGAAGAAGCAAGCACCCCGGTTCCTACATAGGCGATATTGGCCATTTCGAGCAATCCTTGAATCGTGCCGTCCTCGCCGAATGTGCCATGAAGCAGCGGGAAAATGACATCGAACGGTTTACCCGCTTGGCCGGCCGTATCCGTCGCCGCTGTTGTTCGGGTTTGCGCCTGCTGAATCGAACCGAAAATCGGCTGGAGCGCAAAAGCGCCGGTCGATGCGGAGGGACCGTCGAACGTAAGCGCCTGCACCGTTTCCACCGGCCCCGTTAGTTGCGTCCCGGCGCGCCATTCGCCGGTTTTCGTTATGTAAAAGGGGGTGACCTCATATTTATTCAGGTCGAACGCCTTGATGACGGCAAGGGCGGTTTGCAAGGATACCTCATGCTCTCCCGATTTCCCCCCATAAATTAAGCCTACTCGAATTTTGTCGCTCATAAGAACCTCCGGATCGCATCTTTAAATAATGATGTAAGTGGAACCATCATGACGGGTTTCAATATAAATAATTTGCATGGTCATCGGCATAAAAGCGAAACCTAGGTAGGACGTCTCGTCTCCAAAGGCTACAACGAATCGGCAATATGGATGAAGCGATATCGCGTTCGTTCCGTCCATGCATGGGAATCGGTGTAGCTCCAATACCGGTGCTTGCTGCTTATCGTATGGGCGTTGACGAGCGGCATGCCGTTCGCGTCCTTAGCCGTGACGACGGTGCTGTGCTGGAATCGGCCGTTGCCGTCCCAGTCATAGCTGATGCAATCGCCGATGTCGAGGTCCTGCGGAGCAAAAACCTCTTGCCCGCGCAGACCGCGTCTGCTCGTCAGCAAATAAAAAGGCAAGCTGTTGGCGACGGACCAGCTGAAACTCCACAGCTCTTGTCCGCCGGCACGGCCTTTGTACCACCAGCCCGAATCCCTTTTACCAGTATAGTTCATAGGCGCTCCGCCTGCAAAGAGGCATTGAGACACATAATTGGTGCAGTCGACTTCAAACGTCAAAAAAGCGGGATTCTCTTTGTCCCACCATAAATCGGCATAAAAGGCCGCCGCATATCGATTATATACGGCCCGCGCTACGGCGTTAGGCCATTCGGGGATCATATCGCGATTCAGAAACGGAACGGAAGGCGCGCGCATGTAGTCGAAGGACGAGCCGTCGTCTTCGGCCTCAAGCCACGCGCCAGGGGCCGCAGGACGAAGACGGAGAGCCTGCTCCGTCCGCAAAGCTTCGATCCTGGAGATCGACCAGCCGTCCGAATCGGCGAGCAGGATGAGGCGCTCCTTCTCGATACGACGCTCTTCATGAACGGTTTCCCGGATTCGCCCGAACTGTGTTCGCTTCAGCGTCACTTCCGCAACCGTGTGCTCGGGCTGCTCCGAAACCCGGTCGATCACGAGCCGCGTCTCGCATTTAACCGGAACGAGCTTGCGGTCGCGGTCGCTTTCCGCGCGCCGGGTCAGCTGTATATGCTGCCGTTGCAGGAAGGCGGTGTCCTGCACGAAGGGAAGCAGCGGGTCGACGGAATAATCAAGTTCCATTTGATTCCGGTGATGTACATATTCATAAAGGGTCGTTCTCCAAGACATGGTTTCCAAACCCCTTTCCTAATAGAAGAGACTTGATAAGGCGAGCGTATGATCGTTGAACCCGAAAGTAAGCATTCATTCCCATCGTATGCCTCGAAACAAGCAAAAATGATTCAAAACAACCTTTACGAAGAGGGGCCGCAGCATGTATACTGTAAGCAAGGCTAATTTGTGAAATTAAGTTTCATAACGTGAAACTTAGCGCACGCAGCTTTATTAAAGATGATTTAAGGAGGAAATGCCATCATGTCTAACAAAGACCAATACTCGGTCCGCAAGCAGCTGAACGTAGGCAGCCAAACGTACAACTACTACAGCTTGCCGGCGTTTGAAGAGCAGGGCCACGGCAAGATCAATAACCTGCCTTTCTCCATTAAAGTGCTTCTCGAAGCGGCTATTCGTCAATTAGACGGAAAAGCGATTACGTCCGAGCACGTTAAACAAATCGCAAACTGGGCCGTGGAGCGCGACGCCAACAAAGAAATCCCGTTCATTCCCGCACGTATCGTGCTTCAGGACTTTACAGGCGTACCGGTTGTCGTTGACCTTGCGGCTATGAGAGATACAATGAAGCGCGCAGGCGGAGACCCGAAACGAATCAATCCGCTTGTACCGGTAGATCTCGTTATCGACCACTCCGTTATGGTTGATGCTTTCGGTTCGAAAGACGCTTTGGAATTCAACGAAAAAATCGAGTTCGAGCGCAATGAAGAACGCTACCGTTTCCTGCGTTGGGCGCAAACGGCGTTCGACAACTTCCGTGCGGTTCCGCCGGATACGGGGATCGTTCACCAAGTCAACTTGGAGTACTTGGCATCCGTAGCCGCTACCAAAACGGTTGACGGCGAAACGTTCGTTTATCCGGATTCCCTGGTCGGTACAGACTCACATACGACGATGATCAACGGCATTGGTGTCGTAGGTTGGGGCGTCGGCGGTATCGAAGCCGAAGCCGGCATGCTCGGACAACCTCTGTACTTCATAACGCCTGAAGTTATCGGATTCAAATTGACGGGTACACTCGCAGAAGGCGCTACGGCGACCGACCTTGCGTTGACCGTCACGCAAATGCTCCGCAAGAAAGGCGTTGTCGGCAAGTTCGTCGAGTTCTACGGCCCTGGTTTGTCCAACATCAGCCTGGCCGACCGCGCAACCGTTGCGAACATGGCACCGGAATACGGCGCAACCATCGGTTTCTTCCCGGTTGACGCCGAATCCTTGAACTACTTGAGAAGCACAGGCCGCGACGAGAACCAAATCGCATTGGTCGAAGCTTACTATAAAGCGCAAGGCATGTTCCGCACGGACGCAACGCCGGATCCGGTTTTCAGCGACGTGATCGAGCTTGATCTCGCTTCCGTCGTACCGAGCCTTGCCGGTCCGAAACGTCCGCAAGACCGCGTCGAATTGACGAACATGAAAGAATCGTTCAACAGCATCATCCGCACACCGATCGACAAAGGCGGATACGGCCTGTCGGACGAGAAAATCAGCGAAGTCGTCGAGGTACCTCATCCGAACGGCGAAGTCAGCAAAATGGGCACAGGCGCCGTCGTCATTGCGGCTATCACGTCCTGTACCAATACATCGAACCCAAGCGTAATGATCGGCGCCGGCCTCGTTGCGAAGAAAGCGGTAGCCCTTGGTTTGCGTAAACCGGGCTACGTCAAAAGCAGCTTGACGCCTGGCTCCTTGGTTGTCACCGAGTACCTGACCAAAGCGGGCTTGATCGAGCCGCTCGAAGCGCTCGGCTTCCACGTTGCCGGTTACGGCTGCGCGACTTGCATCGGGAACTCCGGTCCGCTTCCGGACGAAGTCAGCAAAGCGATCTCCGACAACGATATGACGGTAGCCGCCGTATTGTCCGGTAACCGGAACTTTGAAGGCCGCGTTCACGCGCAAGTGAAAGCCAACTACCTGGCTTCGCCGCCGCTCGTCGTTGCCTACGCAATCGCCGGTACGGTCAATATCGACTTGGCGAACGAGCCGATCGGTTACGATCAGAAGAACGAGCCGGTTTACCTGAAAGACATCTGGCCGTCTTCGCAAGAAATTCAGGAAGCGATCAAATCCGCGATGAGCCCTGAGATGTATCGTGCAAAATATGCGGATGTATTCCGTTCCAACCCGCGCTTCAACGCGATCGAAGTGCCGGAAGGCGACCTGTACTCCTGGGATGAGTCCACGTACATCGCCAACCCGCCGTTCTTCACGAATCTCAGCTCCGAGCTGAGCGACATTGCCGATATCCGCGGCGCGAAAACGTTGGCGCTGATGGGCGACTCCGTTACGACGGACCACATCTCGCCGGCCGGTAACATCAAGGTCGACAGCCCGGCAGGTAAATACCTGCTCGAGCACGGCGTGAAGAAAGAAGACTTCAACTCGTACGGCTCCCGCCGCGGTAACCATGAAGTGATGATGCGCGGTACGTTCGCGAACATCCGGATTCGGAACCAAGTGGCTCCGGGCACCGAGGGCGGCGTAACGACTTACTTGCCGACAGGCGAAGTCATGTCGATCTACGATGCTTCCATGAAATACCAAGAGCAAGGCACGAACCTTGTCGTTATTGCAGGCAAAGAGTACGGCACCGGCTCCTCCCGCGACTGGGCGGCTAAAGGTACGTTCCTCTTGGGCATCAAAGCCGTTATCGCCGAAAGCTTTGAGCGGATTCACCGCTCCAACCTCGTCGGTATGGGCGTGCTGCCGCTGCAATTCGTCGAAGGCCAAAGCTGGAAATCGCTTGGCATCACCGGCCGTGAAACGTTCGACATCGTGGGCCTCTCCAACGATGTGCAGCCGGGTCAGAAAGTAACTGTCAACGCTACGCGTGAAGACGGTACAACGTTCAGCTTCGAGACGCTTGCTCGTCTGGACAGCTACGTGGACGTGGAATACTACCGCAACGGCGGTATCCTGCAAACCGTCTTGCGTCAGATCATGGCGTAAAACGACATTAGCAAATAAAGAGGCAGCCCGATGGGCTGCCTCTTTATTATTTATACGGATAGAGCCGTGAGCTCCGATCCCTGCCAGAAAGCTATCGCAAGTTACTTCAGCATCTTCCCCATCCGCCGGGCGGTTTCCATCAGAAGCGGCGCCTGCTCCTTCATCTTCTCCACCGTCAACCGGTTGGAGGGGCCGGATACGGCCAGCGCGGCGACCAGCCGCTGGGCGCGGTCGAAGATTGGCGCGGATACGGCGGCGGCGCCGGGCTCGCGCTCCTCCACACTCGTGGCGTAGCCGAGTGTGCGCACTTCGCTCAGCTGCTGCAAATACGACTCGGAGGCCGCGGCAGGCGGCCATGTCGGATGGCGCAGCAGCGCCTGCTGCTCGTCGCTTTCGGCGAAGGCGACGAGAATCTTGCTCGACGCGCCGACGTACAGCGGCAGGCGGGCTCCGATCGGCGCGACACGGCGGATCGCCTGATTGCTCTGCACGGCCTGCACACGCACACGCTCCATGCCGTCGCGGACATACAAGCTGACCGTCTCGCCGATCTGGTCGCGAAGCCGCTCCATCTCCGGCAACAGGATGAGCGCAGGGTCGTCGCTATGCGTCAAATTCGCCGACAGCTCCCAAATGCTGAAGCCGAGCCGATACCGCTCGGAGGCGGGGTCGCGGATAACGAAGCCTTTCCCCTCCAGGGAGGCAAGCAGCCGATGCACGGTGCTTTTATGCAGCCCGACCCGACCGGCGATCTCCGTTAGGCTTAAATCCTCCGCTTGGGTAAAACAAAGCAATATATCTAACGCACGTTCTACAGCGCGAACCGTTAATTTACCATCTTCCATCCATTTCCCACTCCCCGAAAACCGGTTTCACTAGTTGAAATCTATTATACTCCATCTTTTTATATTTTCCTACTGGGTTCTTTCTATTACAGCAAGATTACAGAATGTTAACATTTTTCGCGCAATATTGACGACATGTACGCCTCCAGCTTAATATAAAAATATAAGTATGGAGCTCCGGTTACGCAGCCCATCCCTGTCAGCTTTGCTAACAGTCATCTCCGAGAAATGGGGGGGAACCTCTTGAAACCCGACTCTTTCACACCGGTACCTCTAAATTCCGGCAGTGTTGAAATCGCTTCCAAATCATTGCCATATATCCGCCGCCGCAAAGGCTGGCTTCTTGCGCTCTTATCCGTTCTACTGCTGTTGTTCAGCCTAGGCATGGCGTTTCATGCTTATATCGCTTGGACGCTGGCGCGACCGCATATCGACCCGCTCAGCTCCAATCCTTCTGCGGCGTTCGGCGCGTCGTACGAAGACGTCACGTTCCCCAGCCTGAACGAATCGTCAGAGCTTTCCGGCTGGTATATACCTGCGGTCAGCCGTCTGGCCGGCACCGATATCCAGCGGCAAACCATCGTCTTCTCTCATGGCTACGGCGGGAACCGCGAAGAAATATGGGTCCCCCTCTATGACCTGGCCAAGGCAGCGCATCGGCTCGGCTATAGCGTCCTGATGTTCGATTACGGGTACGTGCAGCCTCAATGGAACGTCACCGGCGGACTGCGCGAATCGCAGGAGCTGCTTGGCGCCGTAAAGTATGCGAAAGACCGGGGAGCCGAACGTGTGTACATATGGGGATTCTCCATGGGTGCCGGAACGGCTCTGCAAGCTTCTCTGCAATCCAAAGATATCGACGGCATGATCCTGGACAGCACGTTCGTGCTGGAGCCGGAAACGTTGTACCACAATATGAAACAAGCCGCTAATGTGCCGAAAATTTCTCAATCGCTCGTGCATATGTTTTTTCCTATCATCAACGGCGTCAGCTTGAATCAAATTCCGTATCAGAAGGTCAAAGAAACCGCCTATTCGATTCCGATCTTCTTCATCCACAGCAAGAAAGACGTCAGGGCGCCCTACGAAATGATCCAGGGCATCTTCACCAAGCAGCGCGCGGATTCCGGTTCGTCCTTGTGGCTGCTTGAGGACGACGGACATGAATTGATCTATCGGGCTCATAAGAAAACATATTTGCAAATGACGACCGGCTTCCTGAAGTCGTTGTCGACGGCGCCCGCCGACCCGATCAAATTCGGCACTTCCCGGTAATGCTGTTTAACATAACGCACAAGCCTCCTCGAATACAATAGTCTCGAAGCCCTCCGTTCGTCTATGAACGATGGAGCGACGAGGCATATCCGAGGAGGTTTTTTGTTTATGCTGTATGTATACGGGGCTCTTATGCCTTTGCGGGTGCTGGAGGAGATCCGTTTCTGGAAAATGCAAGAGAAGGAGCACACCGTCGTCATTCGCGAACTTGTGCCCACGCTGGAGCCGCCCTATATCCAGCTGCTTGAACAATGGGAAAGCGTATTCGCCCGGACGGAAGCCGCCGCAGGTCAGTGGATCGAAGCGATCATCCGCAGCCCGGCGCACATCCCGCCCTATACGGATGCGAAAGTAAACGAGCTGCTGCAGACGTCTGCAGCGCAATCCCAGGCATTCGTCCAGCAGTTGTTCCTGCTGCTCGACAAGAGCGCGCCGGTCAAAGCGGATCCGGTCGTTCGCACGGTTGTCATGCATATTATTCGGGAATCCGAATATTTTCTCGGCGTCCTGCAGGCCGTTCAGTACTTGCCGCACTCCGGCTGGAGCTTGCCGCCGCATGACGATTACGGGGACTACGGGACTACGCTCCAGCCGCTGCAGCGGCCAGCGGCCGAGGAGCAGGCCGACCTTCTTCCGGCCGCCGGGCACAGAGAGCTCTTCGACGAGCCTGGCGCCGGGGAGCCGGCAACGCAAGAAGGAGCATGGTCGATGGGCCTCCGGCCAACCGGTTCCCAGAAGCCGGTGCCGATCGGCGGACATAAGCTGCCTCCCTTGCCTTACGCTTACAATGCCCTGGAGCCTTATATCGACGCCGAAACCATGAGGCTGCATCACGACAAGCATCATAAGAGTTACGTGGATGGATTGAACACAGCGGAGAAGATGCTGGCCCGCGCCCGTGAGTCCGGAGACTTCGCATTAGTGAAGCATTGGGAACGAGAGCTCGCCTTTAACGGCGCCGGCCATTACTTGCACACCATTTTCTGGAATGTCATGAAGCCCGGCGGGGGCGGCAAAGCGACCGGCCCGATCGCTGCCGAAATCAAAAAGTCGTTCGGCAGCTTCGAAGCCTTCCAGAAGCAGTTCAGTGCCGCGGCAGATAAAGTGGAAGGCGGCGGTTGGGCGATCCTTGTCTGGAGCCCGCGCAGCCACCGGTTGGAGATTTTGCAAGCGGAGAAGCATCAGAACCTGTCGCAATGGGATGTGATTCCGCTCCTGCCGCTCGACGTATGGGAGCATGCGTATTACCTCAAATACCAGAACGAGCGCGCCAAATACATCGAGGCGTGGTGGAACACCGTGAATTGGCAGCATGTGAACGACCGCTTCGCCGCCGCAAGCACGCTGCAATGGCCCCCGACTTGACGCTCAAGCAAAAAGGCCTTACAAGCGGGATAGCGCTTGTAAAGCCTTGCATCATTCGGGTATGCTTACTAGTCCTTAATGAGCGCTAAAAACTCCGCGCGCGCCGGCGCATCGGTCCGGAACAAACCGCGTACGGCCGACGTAACCGTCTTGCTGCCCGGCTTCTTGACGCCGCGGGCGCACATGCACAGATGCTCGCCTTCGACAACGACCATGCAGCCGTGCGGCTCCAGCACGTCTACGATGATGTCCGCAATCTCGGACGTAATGCGTTCCTGTACTTGCAAACGCCGGGTCACGGCCTCGACGAGCCGGGCGAATTTGCTTAGGCCCGCAATTTTACCGCTCGGGATATAACCGATGTGTACTTTGCCGAAAAAAGGCGCCATATGGTGTTCGCATTGACTGTAATACACGATATCTTTTACAATGACCAGCTCTTCGTGCTTCTCGTCGAACGCAACGCCCAATATTTCTCTCGTGTCGGCATCGTAACCTGCAAAAATTTCTTCATACATCCGGGTTACCCTTGCCGGGGTATCCAGCAGCCCTTCGCGGTCTACGTCCTCGCCGATCAAACGTAAAATTTCTCGAATATGATGTTCGATTTGCTCCCGGTTGTCGGCAACCCGACCGTTTTTGTATTCTTTAGCCGGCATCGCATACTCCTCCTTCTTCGTCCGCCAGCTGCGGGGTTCAAGGGAGAATGCCCGCACGATCGTCCTTGGGGCTCAAACTAGGGACGAAACTTTTGATTTTTCATCATTTGCTGCATTTTTTGCATTTGCTTCTTATCGAGGTTGTACCCCATTTGTTTGGCCATCTGCTGCAGCATGGCAGGATCGCTCTGCATTTTCTCCAACTGCTTGCGCAAATAGGATACACCGATGAAAAAGCCCGCCGCTCCGCCTGCAATCAAGGCGACAACGGCCGTAATCGCGTACCACATGATTTCTTCTCACCTCAGGCGTTGTTGAATGTCATCACTTCATCATAACATGTCCCGCTTCGGGTGACAAATGACATCTGGACCTCACATTTGTACGCCTTCGATGAATACCGTCGTATGCTTCGCCAGGTCCACTTCCTTCACCTCAAGCTCATCCGACACGTTCTTGACCACCCGTACGATGGGACGCCCCGGCAACCCGCGATGCTGGCCGACCACGACACCCGTCTCTTTCGTCGACAGCCGTACCGACGTACCGGTCGGGTAGACGGACACTGTACGCAGGAAGTGGACGACCGCTTCATGGTCCAGCTTCTTCCCGGCGAACGCCATCATCCGCTCGCAGGCGTCGTGCGGCAGCATACGGCGCCCTTCCGTTAAATCGAACAGCAGGTTGTCGTAGGTATTGGCCACCGCCACAATCTTGGCGTACAGATGAATTTCATCTCCGCTCAGCCGGCGCGGCATCCCTTCGCCGTCGATCGTCTCATGATGCTGAAAGGCCACATGCGCGATCAACAAGCTCAGCTCCCGCTTATGCTTCAACACTTCGAAGCCCCGCCACGAGTGGTGCTTGCGCGGATCGGCCGCTTCATCCTCGGTGATAAGCTCCAGCTTACCGACGTCGTGCAGCAGCGCCCCGATGGCCATCTCTCGCAGTTGAACGGTGGACAACCCCATATTGATGCCGATGAGCACGGACATCATACATACATTAACGGCATGTATATACATGTCATTGTCTTTCGTCCGAATATCCGAGAGCTGCACAAGCACCTCTTTATTCGCCATGATTTCTTCGAGCAAAGGATCGACGCTTTGGTACAAATATTTGGTGTTGAAATCTTTGCCGGAACGAATCGAATCGAACGTTTCGCCCATCCGCTGCATGACGGCCCGTTTCGTTTCCTCCGAAATGATCTCCGGAATTTCGATGTCTTCAAACTGCTTGTCTTTCACATAGACCATCGTGACGCCGATTCTCTTCAGCGTGGTGATCATGTATACGGTCAACTGTACGCTTTCGGAAAGCAGCACAGCCCCGTTCGCCGAGAAGATCGTCTTCCCCAAATACTGACCTGACTCCACATTATCTATATGCACATATCTCATAATGCCGCTCCTTCCAAGCGATAGCCCTCGTGCCGCAGCAGGTACGTCTTGATGTCCAGTCCTCCGCCATAACCGACCATGGAACCGGATGCGCCGATAACGCGATGACACGGCACAATAATCGGCACCGGATTGCGGTTGTTCGCGCCGCCAACCGCCCGGACGGCTTTGGGCGCTCCGATCCGTTCGGCGATGTCCTTATACGCGCAAACCTGCGCATACGGGATCGATTGCAGCGCCTGCCACACCTGGCGTTGGAACGGAGTCCCGCGCAAATCCAGCGGAATCGTGAAGCGCTGCAGCTTTCCTGAAAAATAGGCGTCCAGCTGAGCTGCCGCTTCCTTTAACAATGACGGATTTCGTTCCCAACGCGTCTTTCCGAACCAGCGGGACGACCACGCCTCCAGCTTCGACCGGTTCGGCTCGAACGCCCCGAACTCGATCTGGCATAAAGCGCCGCTCCAGCCTAAGGTGAGCCGGCCGATCGGAGATTCGATTTCTTCATATCCGATGGTTGTCATCATACGCTGCTTCACCTGCTCCTTCCACCCTCTCACGGGCCAGCGCCTTGCCGATCTCCCGGAGAACGGCCTCATCCTGCTCATGCCGCGACGCTTCCTCCAGCGCCACCTGTGCCGCAGGACCACCGATGCGCCCTAGCGACCAGGCGGCCGAGCCGCGAATCTCCGGCCGCTCGTCCCGCTGCAGCAGCTGAGCCAGCTCCGGTACGCTGCTTGCATCGCGGAAATTGCCAAGCGCCAGCACGGCGTTGCGTTGAATCGGCTTCTTTCCCCGCCAAGAGGCCGCACTGCTGCCGAAGCGTTCCTTGAACTCGCGGTTGGACAAAAACAACAGCGATTTCAGCAGCGGTTTGACCTGCTCCGGATCCGGGGTCATCTCCGGATGATGGTCGGCATGGATGCCTTTATTTTTCGGGCATACGATCTGGCACGTATCGCAGCCGTATAAGCGATTGCCGATTTTTCGTTTCATCTCATCGTCTTCAATCAGACCTTTCGTCTGTGTGACGAAGGAGATGCAGCGCTGCGCGTTCAGCTGTCCCGGTCCGACGAGCGCTCCCGTGGGACATGCGTCGATGCAGATCGTGCAGTCGCCGCAGGATTCAGTCACCGGTACGTCCGGCGGGAACGGGATATTGGTGACGAGCTCGCCCAAATACACCCAGGAGCCCCAGTCCGGCGTGATAACCGAGCAATTTTTACCGACCCAACCGATGCCCGCCCGTTCAGCGACCGCCCGGTCGACCAACGCCCCGGTATCGACCATACTGACCGTCCGGGCACCCGGCACACGTTCCTTCAGCCACGCCTCGATGCGCTCAAGGCGGCTGCGCAGCACATGGTGATAATCAAGCCCCCATGCCGAGCGGGATAACATGCCCCGATAGGCGCCCGGCTCTGAGCGCGGAGGCGACTTCAGCTTCGAAGGGTAGGCAACCGCAATCGAAACGATCGAGCGCGGCGCTTCGAGCGATAACGCCGGATTGACGCGCTTGTCCAAGTCGGGTTCCTCGAAGCCGGACTCGTACCCCTTCTGCCGATGCTGCACCAATATCGTCTTTAATTCCTCGAACGGTTCTGCGCTCGCGAACCCGATCCGATCCACGCCGAGCCGCGAAGCCTCGTTCCGCAGCTCTTCTTTCAGAAGCGCCCAATTGATAACGTCCGTCCGGGTCGTTTCCGTTCCCATTACAAATTCCTCCATTGCCGAATCGGCCAAACGATCCATTCCGCCCGCCCTTCGACAAGCGATAACGGAACGGCGCCGAAGCTGCGGCTATCGTTGCTGGCATAACGGCGGCGGTTGTCGCCCATCACGAACACGTAACCATCCGCAACAGTCAGCGGTTCAAACCGGCCGTCCTGGATGGAGGTCTCGGTATAAGGCTCATCCGCCTCCTTGCCGTTCACATACAGTTTACCGCGCCGAATATGCACTTCATCTCCCGCAACGGCCACCACCCGCTTGACGAGATACGTTGGCCCTTCCTCCGCATCGGCCGGTTCCCGCAGCACGACGATGTCCCCTCGCTGGAGCGAACCCGCATAGCGAAGCGTTTTATTAATAAACAGCCATTCCCCTTCTTCGAGCGTAGGCTGCATCGAATTGCCTCTGACAGCGGAGACATGAAACAAATACTGGTGAACGAGCACAACGAGAATGAGAGCGACGGCCATCATTTTGAACCATTCCCACATTTCGCGCGGCCATCCTTGACCCGTATGAGTCTCCGCTGACTCGTCCGACATCAAAACGTCGACCTTCTTGGTTGGAAACAGCCGCATCCTACCCCTCCGATCTCCGTTCCAGCCATTTCTGGTAATACATGTTGACCAGATCGTCTTGAAAAGGCGGCTCGCCTCCCCGCACGCGTGCGAGTAAATCGTGAAGCCCCTGCTTCACCTTCGTATCGACGATAGCCGAATAATGATACATTTGTTTATGACGCTCGTATTCCTCTTGATCGACCACATGGATGTCGCCCGCGGGCAAACGAATTACGTCCAAGTCGTAATCGATGTACGTAATTACGCGTCCGTTCACGTAAGGAGGCGAGGCGATATTGCAATAATAGCGTATCCCCCGCTCTTCCATTAAAGCCACAATGTTAAACCATTCGCCCGGGACGAAGAACGAAACGCCCGGAATGCGGCTGACCCATTCTTTGCCGTCGGCTTCGACAATTTTCGTCTGGCTGTTGATCAGCACGTACATCCCTTGCTCCCGGTGGCCATGATGCAGCAGCCGTTCGGGCACCCGCCAGTTTTCAAGCCACATCCGATGCAGATGCCCGTCATGTTTAAAACTTTTGATGATATAAGTAGGAAAAGTTTCCATGAGGTCTAACCCTTCTGCCTTCGGTATCGGCCGGCAGGCGCTTGGGGGCGGTCCAAGGCCATGCTCCGTCTCTTGCTACTAGCATAAACGTATGCAGGACGGCTTTCAAGAGTACAGCCCCGCGAGGCACAAAAAAAGCACAACCGCGAAGGCTGGCGCCTCGTGTCATGCTTGTTTACCATATAAAAAGAGAATTCTTTCTTAACCGTTCACGATACTTAACCGATGCAGGTTTCTGGAGAAGTCGTCCGAACCGTAACCGGCTTTCTCGTACACCGGCAGCACCACTTCATTATGTACGTCGACCGTAACCATAATGCGGTGCACCTTGCGCCCGACAAAACGCTGGCGGAGCGCCTCGATCAACGCTTGCCCGATGCCGCGGCGCTGATACTCTTGCCCGACGGCGATTCGGTAATAGTAGGCTTGCTGTTTATCAATCGTTCCGACAATAACGCCGACGATCTTCTGTTCTTCTTCGGCAACGAGGATGAGCTCGCTATCCCAGGACAATTGCCTGGCGAAAGCCGCCATCGTCTCATCGTAACAATCATCCGACATCACATCCCTGAATAATTCCGTGACAGCAACAGAATCCGAAAGTTGAAACGAACGAACCTGATACGAAGTAACAAGCATGCTGCACTCTCCCTACCATTCAAATGGTACCTTATAAATTACGACAAATAATGCAAAAATCCTTCTGAAAATTAAAAAAACCTTCATTTTCTTAAGTTTTTTTACAAATACTCTTGAAAGCGCTTAATAGAAAGCGTTTTTAAGGAATTATGATCAATTGTGTCCAATTATTGTCATATACTGCAGCTTATTTTCTTCTTCCGTGTGCAATACCGCCGGGGATGATCACGCAAAAAATAGTCTCCTCTGCAGACGGGAGACTGATCTTATACACCGCATCCCGCGTTACAGGCTCTCGCCGGGGTTCGGCTGCGAATTGAATTTATAGCCGTACCCGCGGATATTTTGTATGAATACCGGGTCGGACGGGTTCGCTTCGATTTTTTTGCGCAGGCTGCTGATGTGTACGACCACGGTACGCGTATCGGAATAGCTCTCGGCCCCCCACACGTGACGATACAGGTCTTCAGCCGTAAACACACGGTCGGGGTGCTGGACCAGGAACAACAAAATTTGCATTTCCTTGGTTGATATGCTCACCGGATTCCCGTTCAAGCGCACCGTATAATTGGACATGTCGATCTCCAGCCCGCCGAACGAAAGCTTACGGAAATCGCCGCGAGCCGGTACGGCCACCCGATGAAAAATCGGCGCCCGCCGCAAGTTCGCTTCCACGCGGGCCACCATCACTTTCGGATCGAACGGCTTCGTAATATAATCGTCCGCCCCTAGTCCTAAGCCATGAATAATGTCCTCATTCTCCGTGTTGCAGCTAATAAACAAAATCGGCACATTGGATACCTTCCGGATATTCTCGCATATTTCCAAGCCGTTCATCCCCGGCAGCCCGATATCCAGCATGACCAAGTCCGGTGCCGTCATCTCGAATTGCTTCAGTCCTTCGATGCCGTCTCTTGCCGACTGCACCTCGTACCCGTGAGAACTCAAGTACAATTGAATCAGTCCGCTAATTTCCTTGTCGTCCTCCACAAGCAAAATACGATGACCCGACACGTCAGCCCACCTCCATATGCAAAAATTCAACCGGCAGCGTAAAGCGGAATGTCGATCCCTCATTCAGCTTGCTGTCCGCTTCGACCTTACCGCCATGAATGTTTACGATTTCTTTGGCAATGGCAAGGCCCAGTCCTGATCCTTCGCCCGCCCTCCCGGTCTGTTCCCCCGAGCCTTTCACAAACCGGTCGAACACGTGGAGCAACACAGACGGCTCAATGCCGACGCCGCTGTCCACGATGGAGACGATCAATTCGCCCTTGGCCGGGTCGCCGGGGTTTGCCGCAAGCTCCCCTCGAATGCTGACCGAACCGCCCTCCGGTGTAAATTTCAATGCGTTATAAATCATGTTGCCGGTTACCTGTTGGATTCGAAACGGATCGATCGACACGATGGGCACGGCTGGCGACTCTCCGCTCTCAGGCGGGACCAGTTCAAATCGCAGACCCCTGTTCTCCACATCCAGCCTGTATCTGCCGAAATATTCAAGGAACAGGTCCTCCACCGTCACATAAGTAAAATGAAACTTGGCCTTGCCCGCTTCCAGCTTCGACAAATCGAACAAATCCTGCACCAGCCGGCTGACAAGCACCACTTTATCGTAAATCATCTGTAAATAATGACGCTCATCCGTTCGGATAATCCCGTCCAGCATCGCTTTCAAATACCCCTGCACCGCAGTCATCGGCGTTCCCAGCTCATGGGAGATGTTCGCGAGCAGCCGCTGCCTCGACGATTCGGCCTGCTTCAAATGGCCGTTTGCTTCCTTCAGTTTTTCATAGCTTCTTTCGAGCTCCTGTGTCCGTACCTTGATTCGGTCTTCCAGCGTCGCATTTAGCGACAATAATTCGCCGGACACCTTTTCCACTTTATAATAAGCGTTTGAAAATTTTAACGCAACGATCAACGTCTGCACGAAAATGAACACGACGACGCCGTACGGCGCGAAGTCGATAGAATGGAGCACGGCGTTATAGTACAGGATGTCGTTCAAAACGGCCAAAAACATGACGATGGAAGCCAAACCGTTCAGCAGTGCGCCCTCCCGCCGCCGATACGCCGCTCTGAAGAAAACAACCAGCAAATAAGTGAACACAAGCACGCTGTATACTTGAAACGACACCATCGTATACGTAAACACCCGCGCCGGAAACAAGAGCACGACCAGCGCAAACGCAAATCCGACTGCCACGATCCATTGTGTCAACCGGCGCAGCATATCCTGCGGGTACAGCAAGTTAACGAACAGGGCGAAGATCGGTATGCCGATATAGGGCGCCAAATACTCGGCCTTCACCGCCAGCTCCCACGGGATGTCCGGGAAAAGTCGAACGAGCAGGGTGTCCCCGAGCAGCATCGAACGTATAGCGAGCAGCACGCAGACCAGACTAATAAGCAAGCTGAGGTGATCGAGCTTCCGCAGAAGGAAAAGCGCCAAATGATACCCGCCCAAGGTCAGCAGCACGATCGAAATAACAAGCTGGGAAACAAGATTAAACTCACGTTTATAAGTGATGGCTTCCGGACTGCCGATATAAAGGCTGGTCCAAAGCCCCCCTTTACGCTGCACGAAATTCGACACTTGAATGACAATCTCGTTGCTGCCGCCCAGAGCCTGGAAGTAGATGACCCGGGCGTAATTTTTGGGTTTCATCGTCTCGCGCTGCGTGCCCACCTCGCCGCTCTGCGCCTTCAGCTCCCCGTTGATCCAAAGTTTGTACGCCGAGGCCGCCGCCGGTACATAGAGCGCCTTGACGGTATCGCGCTCCGCATCATTTAACTGGAGAAGAAGCCGGTAAGTCGCATAACCTTGTCTATCGGGAGCGGCTTGTCTCCCCCCTCGGCCGGAGCCTTCTCCCGTGCTGGTGCCCCATATATGAGGGAGCTTCACGGTTGCGGATGAGGGCGCAGCAGCTGAGGCCCGGTTCGCCGCCTGATCCGCAAAATCGCGGGGCTCCAGCAGCTGCCTCCAATAGAACGTCCACGGCCCGTCCAGCGTGTACACGTCCTGATCGTGAAAGGACCAGCTCGCGGCATCCGTGACGGCAGCATCTCTGGAAGCCTGTTCCGCTGCAAACGCCGGGACCGCGAATAGAAGCGATGTGAGGATAAACGAAAAGAGGAAAGCGATAGCTCGCATACGTTATAACGTCCTTCGCCGCATAATCTTGGCAAGTTTTTCCTCTTATTATAACCTTAATTTTTCGCATAGGTTGAAGTTGAACACTTAAAATTCAAAAAAACGCCGAAACGCAAGACAACTCGCG